>NZ_JBEZDN010000032.1:0-65064 GCF_040648315.1 Pseudonocardia sp. NPDC049154 | reverse complement strand
CGACGAGGTCGCCGAGCACGGGGCCGCCGCAGCGGCGGTGTCGGCGCGGCCCGCGATGAACCTCGGGGTCACCGCGCTCGCCGCGGCCTACGCCGGTGACCTCGACCGGGCCCGCGAGCTGCAGACGCGCACGACCGCAGCGGCGACCTCGCCGACGGGCCGGGCCTTCGCGGAGTACGTCGCCGGGGAGATCGCGAACGCCGCGGGCGAGGTCGACCGCGCCGAACCGCACTACCTGGCCGCGCTCGACCTGGCGCGCACCGCCGGCTCGACCTTCGTCACCGGGATCGCCTCGGTCGGCCTGCTCTCCGCGCGGGCCGCGGCGGGCCGGGTCGCCGACGCCCTGCGCGGCTACCGCGTGGTCGTCGACCGCTGGGTGGCCACGGGCCAGTGGACGCAGCTGTGGGTCACCCTGCGCAACCTCGCCGACCTGCTCCGGCTGCTCGACGACGACGGGCCCGCCGCGCTGCTCGACGCCGCCGCCGACGCCGCCCCGGACGCCCCGCCCCGCCCGCCGGCGGCCCCGTCGGACCTCCCGCCCGCGGCCGCGTCGGCCGTGACCCCGGCGCCCGGGCCCCGGCGGGCCGAGGCGCTCGAGGTGGCCCGCCGGGCACTGGACCGGCACCTCGCCGGCGAGCCTGCCGCGGCCGGACCGTCGCTCGTCAGGGCCGGGCCTCGACAACGAGGTGGAACGGGTCGCGGACGGCCACCCTGACCTGCGTGAACCCGGCCTCCTCCAGGACCGCCATGAGCTGCGCGGCCCCGGCCTGCGCACCGAGCGCCGTGCCCGCCTGCGCGAGCGCACCCGGGACGCAGAACGCCGTGGACGCGGCGTAGTAGGTCAGGCCGACCGGGTTCAGGTTCTCGTCGAGGGCGTCGCCGGCGCCGGGCTCGACGAGCAGCACGATCCCGCCGGGCGCGAGCGCCTCCCGGGCGTGCCGGGCGGCACCGACCGGGTCGCCCATGTCGTGCAGGGCGTCGAAGAAGCAGACGAGGTCCCAGCCGTCGGCCGGGTAGTCGGTCGCCCCGCCGACGGCGAACGTCGCCCGCCCGGACGCGGCCTTCTCCGCCGCGCGCACCGAGGGCTCGTGCGGGTCGACCCCGTGCACGGTGCTGGCCGGGAAGGCCTCGGCGATCAGCGCGGTGGCGCTGCCGAAGCCGCAGCCGACGTCGAGCACGCGGGCGCCCGCGCGGAGCCGGTCGACCACGCCGTCGAGCGCGGGCAGCCACGTGGTCAGCAGCTCGCTGCGGTAGTCGGCGCGGAAGCAGTGGTCGACCGCGCCTGCCAGCCGCCCGTCCTGGTCGCCCCAGGCGATCCCGGCACCGGTGCGGAAGGCCTCCCCGAGCCGGTCGGTGCCGGCCCACAGCGCGGCCGCGAACTCGAACCCGCCCGCCATTGCGGCCGGGGAGTCGTCGTCGGCCAGGACAGCGGCCCGATCGGGCGGCAGCGTGAACCGGCCCGCGTCGTGGTCGAGGTACCCAGCCGCGGTCTCCGCGGCCAGCCACTCCCGCAGGTACCGCTCGGCCAGGCCGGTGCGCTCCGCCAGCTCGGCGGCGGTCACCGGGCCGCTGCCGGCGAGCGCCGCCCAGAGGCCGAGCCGGTCGCCGACGTACGCCAGCGCCGCCCCCAGCGCCACCGACTGGTCCGTGCCGACCTTCTGCGCGAAGGCGAGCACGCGCTCCTCGAACCCGTTGCCGTCCATGTCTCCTCCTGTGCTCGGTGAACGGGACGGAACGGTCGGGGCCCGCGCTGGCACGGCGATGGCAGCGCGGCGACGCCCGGCGCCAGCGCCGTGACAGCGCCGGCGCGCAGGCTCGGCGCGACCCGAGGAGGAGACGCATGAGCCCCGATCCGTTCCCGCCGCTCCCGCCCGCCCCGCCGCACCCGCCGGGCCGGCCGTGCGCACACCTGTGCACGCCGGACTGCACCGCCGACCCGGAGGAGACGGGCACAGGCTGGCCCGAGGACGGCTGCTGAGAACGACGCTCGTAGGCTCGGTGACGTGCTCGTGCTGGCCCTGGACACCGCCACGCCCGCCGTCACCGCCGGTGTCGTGCGGCTGACCGACGGCCCCGGCGCTCGCGTCGCCGAGCTCGGCGTGCGCGTCGCACACGACGCCCGCAAGCACGGCGAGCTGCTGATGCCCGGCGTGCAGGGCGCCTGCGCCGACGCCGGGATCCGGTTGCGCGACGTGGAGGCGATCGTCGTCGGGGCCGGTCCGGGGCCCTTCACCGGCCTGCGGGTCGGCATGGTCACCGCCGCCTCGCTCGGCGATGCGCTCGATGTCCCGGTGCACGGCGTCTGCTCGCTCGACGCGATCGCCCAGGCCGTCGTGCTGCCCGGGAAGCTCACCGGGAACCTGCTGGTCGCCACGGACGCGCGGCGCCGCGAGGTGTACTGGGCGGCCTACGAGGCCGAGGGCGCCCGGCTGACCGGCCCGACCGTCGAGGGCCCCGACTCGGTGGCCGAGCGGCTCGACGGGCTGCACCTGGTCGCCGCGGCCGGCACGATGGCCGACCGGTTCGGCCTGCCCGTGCGCGAGCCGGCGAGCCCGACGCCCGCCGGCCTCGTCGCGGCGGCCGCCCCGGCCCTGGACTCCGGCCGCGACCCCGGCCCGCTCGAGCCCCTCTACCTGCGCCGACCCGACGCCGTCCCACCCGGGGAGCGGAAGAAGGTGCACACGTGAGCGACACCGGGACCGTCACGATCGGCCCCCTGTACCGGGCCGACGCGCCGCGCTGCGCCGAGCTGGAGAAGATCCTCTTCCCGGGCGACGACCCGTGGAGCGCCCAGTCCTTCCGCGACGAGGTCTCCCGCGGCCTGCCGTACTTCGCCGCACGGCTCGACGGCGAGCTCGTCGGCTACGCCGGGCTCGGCGTCACCGCGGGCCCGCCGCAGGCCGAGGCCGAGGTGCACACCATCGGCGTCGACCCGGCCCACCAGGGCCGCGGCATCGGCCGCCGGCTGCTCGACGCGCTGCTGCAGGTCGCCGACGAGCTGCACGCGACCGTGTTCCTCGAGGTCCGGACGGACAACGAGCCCGCCATCGGGCTCTACGGGCGGACCGGGTTCGCCGTCGTCGGGCTGCGGAAGCGGTACTACCGGCCCAGCGGGGCCGACGCCTACACGATGAAGAGGAACCCCCGGTGACGATCGTTCTCGGTATCGAGACCTCCTGTGACGAGACCGGCGTGGGGATCGTGCGGATGTCCGACGCGGGGGTCGCCGAGCTGCTGGCCAACGAGATCGCGTCGAGCGTCGAGGAGCACGCCCGGTTCGGCGGTGTGGTCCCGGAGGTGGCGTCCCGGGCGCACCTGCAGGCGATGGTCCCCGCCGTGCACCGGGCACTGGAGACGGCCGGGCTGAAGGGCGCGGACGTCGACGCCGTGGCCGTCACCGCAGGTCCCGGGCTCGCCGGGGCGCTGCTCGTCGGGGTCGCGGCGGCCAAGGCCTACGCGGCGGCGTGGGAGGTCCCGCTGTTCGGGGTGAACCACCTGGCCGCGCACGTCGCCGTCGACACCGTGCAGCACGGGCCGCTGCCGCCGGCGCTCGCGCTGCTCGTCTCCGGCGGGCACTCCAGCCTGCTCGCGGTGCCGGACCTCGCCGGACCGGTCACCCCGCTCGGCGCCACGATCGACGACGCCGCCGGCGAGGCCTTCGACAAGGTCGCCCGGCTGCTCGGGCTGCCCTTCCCCGGCGGCCCGTGGATCGACAAGGCCGCGCGCGACGGCGACCCGGCCGCGATCCACTTCCCCCGCGGGCTCACCGGGCCGCGGGACGCGAAGTACGACTTCTCGTTCTCCGGGCTCAAGACCGCCGTGGCCCGGCACGTCGAGGCGCTGGAGCGGGCGGGGACGCCGATCCCGGTCGCGGACGTCGCGGCGTCGTTCCAGGAGGCGGTGACGGACGTCCTCACGATGAAGACCGTCAAGGCCGCGCAGGAGTACGGCATGGACACCGTGCTGCTCGGCGGCGGGGTGGCGGCCAACTCGCGGCTGCGGGAGATGGCCGAGGAGCGGTGCACCGCGGCCGGCCTGCGGCTGCGCGTCCCGCGCCCGGTCCTCTGCACGGACAACGGGGCGATGGTCGCCGCGCTCGGCGCCCACCTGGCCCACACCGGCGCCACCCCCTCCGAGCTCGACCTCCCCGCCAACTCGAGCCTGCAGGTCACCGAGGTCCTCGTCCGCGGCTGACGCCGCCCGTGAGCGGTAAGTGGTGGTGGAGCACCACTTACCGCTCACAGGCACCGAAGGTGCGGGCCAACCCCTCCTGGCCCGCGTCCGTCACCGTGACGGCGCGGTCCTTCGGCGCGCGCCGCACCCAGTCCAGCTCGACGAGCCGGGCCAGGATCCCCGCGCCCGCCGCGCCGGACAGGTGGTGGGCCTGCTCGGTCCAGTCGACGCAGTAGCGGACCGTGCGACGGCCGGGGGCCAGGCGGACGCCGAAGTCGTCCAGCCAGGCGTCGCCGTCGGCGGTGAAGCGGTAGTCGACGTCCTGCCCGAACCCGACGGGCGGATCGGCAGGATCGCGGTGCCCGTCGCCGCCGGTGAGCAGGCGGGCGTCGATCAGGTGCCGCATGATCCCCACGCCCAGCTCGCCGGCGAGGTGGTCGTAGCAGGTCCGGGCCCGGCGCAGCGCCCGGGCGCGGGTGCCCTCGCGCAGCGAGGTGACCGGCCGCGGTGGTGCCAGCGCGACCATCGCCTCGAGCAGCCGCCCGACGTGCGGGCTCGCGAGCCGGTAGAAGCGGTGCCGGCCGTGCGCCTCCACGGTGACGAGCCCGCCCTCGCGCAGCTTGCCCAGGTGGCTGCTGGCGGTCGCAGCGCTCACTCCCGCCTCGGCGGCGAGCCGGCTCGCGGGCAGGGCGCGGCCGTCGTCGAGGGCGAGCAGGATGCGGCAGCGGCGCTCGTCGCCGAGCAGCGCGCCGACCGCGGCGATGTCGGCGTCCCCGGGCATGGCACCGAGGCTAGGGCCGGAATGGTTCGACGAGCGTCGAAGTGATCCGTGCCTAGCGTCGGCGGCGTGCCGACGGGCCTGCGAACCGGACCGTGGACCCTCATCGCCGCGTCGCTCGGCTTCGGTGTGGTGCAGCTGGACGTGACCGCGGTGAACGTCGCCGTGGAGCCGATCGGGCGGGCGCTGGGCGGGGTGTCGCCGGCGGGCAGTGGGTGGTCAACGCCTACACCGTCACCTTCGCCGCGCTGATCCTGACCGCCGGCGCGGTCGGGGACCGGATCGGCGCCCGGCGCCTCTTCGCCGGCGGGTTCGTGCTGTTCACGCCGGCGTCGGTGGCCTGCGGGCTGGCGCCGGGGCTGGGCACGCTGATCGCCGCGCGGGCCGTGCAGGGCGTGGGCGCGGCGGTCCTGGTGCCCTGCTCGCTGGCCCTGGTCGCGCACGCGCACCCGGCGCCGGCCGCCCGCGCCGGGGCCGTCGGGATCTGGGCGGCGGGGGCGAGCGTCGCGTTGTCCGCGGGCCCGCTGCTGGGCGGCCGGGCTCGCGGTCGTCGCCGTCGAGAGCCGCAGCGCCGCGCCGATGCTGCCGCTCGAGCTGTTCCGGCGGCCGGTGTTCGCGCCGGCGTCGGCCATCGGGCTGCTGGTCAACGGCGCGTTCTACGCGCTGATCTTCCGCAGCGTGTTGGGCGTGGCTCTGTTCGGCGCGCTCGCCGCCGGCGACCTGGCGGCCGGCCTGCACGCGGCGCTCGGGATCTCGGTGGGCATCGCCGTGGCCGTCGGGCTGCTCGGTCTGCGCCTGGCGCCGGCTGACGCCGCCGTGCGCGGTAAGTGGTGCCAGAGCACCACTTACCGCGCACGGGCGGCGGAGCCGCTACCCGCAGACGACGTGGCCGAGGAGGTGGCGGGCGCCGGCGCGCAGGTCGTCGAGGGCGAGCTCGGAGCCGGCGAGGTGGCGGAGCAGGGCCTGCTGGAACAGCCCGCCGAAGGTCGCGTAGGCCATCGCCGAGCTGCACGCGGGCTCCCGGCCCGCGAGCTCGGCGTACCGCGCGACGATCCGCCAGATCATCCGCTCGAGGCTCTCGTCGATCTCGGCGACGTCCGGCCGGAACGACTCCTCGAACAACGACTGGGAGCGCAGGTCGTACCAGAGCCGGTGCATCAGGGCGTCGTCCCGGCAGGTGGCGGCGAGCCCGTCGGCGAAGTTCCGGGCGAGCCCCTCCGGGGTCGACGAGTCGGTGACGACCGCGTCGTACCGCTGCACGCACACGGCCTTGTACCGGCGCACGCAGTACATGATCAGCTCGACCTTGTCGCGGAAGTAGTGCAGCGTGCCGTGGCTGAACTCGGTGTTCTGCGCGATCTCCCGCAGGCTGGTGCGGGCGTAGCCGCGCTCCGACAGCGTCTGCAGCGCGCCGTCGGCGAGCTGGCGGCGGCGCTCCTCGACCTTGTCGACCTGGCGGCGGGACACCCGGTCGGCAGCGGTGGTCACGGTGGGCAAGGGTAGCGGAACGGACGACCGCCGAAGATCTTCCGACGGTCGTCCACCCGCGGGTCAGGAGCTCACGTGGGAGAGGAGACGCAGCTCGTCGTCGGTGAGCCGGAGGGTGAGCATCGGCAGCAGGTTCTGCAGCTGCTCCACGGTGCGGGCCGACGCGATCGGCGCGGCGACCGTGTCCTGCGCGGCCAGCCAGGCGAGCGCGACGGCGGGGACCGGGACCTCGTGGCCGGCGGCGATCTCGTCGAGCACCGCCAGCACCGCCCGCCCGCGCGGGTCCTCGAGGTACGCCGAGGCGCCCTCGGCCCGCACGCTGTCGACCCGCTCGCCGCGGTACTTGCCGGTGAGGAAGCCCTTGGCCAGCGCGTAGTACGGCAGGCAGGCGATCCCCTCGGAGCGCAGCAGGTCCTGCAGCGAGGACTCGAACTCTGCGCGCTCCATGAGGTTGTAGTGCGGCTGCAGCGCCGTGTAGCGCACCAGCCCGTCCCGGTCGGAGATCTCCAGCGCCGAGCGCAGCCGCGCGGCGGAGAAGTTCGAGGCCCCGACCTGGCGCACCTTGCCCTCCTTCACCAGGGCGTCGAAGGCGTCGAGCGTCTCCTCCTGCGCGGTGTCCGGGTCGTCCTTGTGCGCGTAGTACAGGTCGATCCGGTCGGTGCGCAGCCGGCGCAGCGAGTCCTCGCAGGCGGCCTTGATGTTCTCCCCGCCCAGGCCGGCGCGCTGCGGCAGCGAGCCGACCTTCGTCGCGACCACCATCGCGTCCCGGTTCCCGCGCGCGGCCATCCAGTTCCCGATGATCGTCTCGGATTCGCCGCCGCTGTTGCCGGGCACCCGGAACATGTACGAGTCCGCGGTGTCGACGAACGTGCCGCCGGCTTCGGCGAACGCGTCGAGCACCGCGAACGAGGCGTGCGCGTCGGCGGTCCAGCCGAAGACGTTGGCCCCGAGACAGAGGGGCGAGACCTCGAGTTCTCCCACAGTCGGCATGGATCCGGAGCCTACGACCGCGATCGGGTGGCGGGCCCGTTGAACGGCTGGCACTCTCGTGGGTAGAGTGCCAACCGCACAGTTCAGGTCGGGTCGCCCCGGCACCCGCGACGGCGGGGCCCCTGGTCGGCTGTCGGTGGACAGTACTACGGACAGTTCGTGAGTCACCCCAGGAAAGGGGAGGTCATCGTGGCGAACATCAAGCCGCTCGAGGACAAGATCGTCGTCCAGGCCAGTGAGGCCGAGACCACCACGGCCTCCGGCATCGTCATCCCGGACACCGCCAAGGAGAAGCCGCAGGAGGGCAAGGTCCTCGCGGTCGGCCCGGGTCGGATCGACGACAACGGCAACCGCGTGCCGCTCGACGTGGCCGTGGGCGACGTCGTCATCTACTCGAAGTACGGCGGCACCGAGGTCAAGTACAACGGCGAGGAGTACCTGATCCTCTCCGCGCGCGACGTGCTCGCCGTCGTCAACTGACGACTCCCGCGTGAAGTGAACCCGCCCCGGCGGCGCAGCGCCGATCAAGGCCTGGGCCCCGGGGCGGTTCCGTCTGACCTTCGAGAGAGGCATTGATGGCGAAGCAGATCAGCTTCGACGAGGACACCCGGCGTGCGCTCGAGCGTGGTGTGAACCAGCTCGCCGACGCCGTGAAGGTGACGCTCGGCCCGCGCGGCCGGCACGTCGTCATCGACAAGAAGTTCGGTGGTCCGACCGTCACCAACGACGGCGTGACCATCGCCCGCGAGATCGACCTCGAGGACCCGTACGAGAACCTCGGGGCGCAGCTCGCCAAGACCGTCGCCACCAAGACGAACGACGTCGCGGGCGACGGCACCACCACCGCCACCGTGCTCGCCCAGGCGCTGGTGCGCGAGGGCCTGCGCAACGTGGCGGCCGGCGCCAACCCGACCGCCCTCGGCAAGGGCATCGCCGCCGCCGCGGACCGGGTCTCCGAGTGGCTGCTGCAGAAGGCCATCCCGGTCAACGGCGCCGAGCACATCGCGCAGGTCGGCACCATCGCCTCCCGCGAGGAGGAGATCGGCCGGCTGATCGCCGACGCGATCGGCTCCGTCGGCAACGACGGCGTGATCACGGTCGAGGAGGGCTCCACGCTCGCCACCGAGCTGGAGATCACCGAGGGCCTGCAGTTCGACAAGGGCTACCTGTCGCCGTACTTCGTCACCGACGCGGAGAGCATGGAGGCCGTCCTCGAGGACACCTACATCCTCCTGCACCGGGACAAGATCAGCTCCATCCAGGACCTGCTCCCGCTGCTGGAGAAGGTGCTGGGCGAGGGCAAGCCCCTGCTGATCATCGCCGAGGACGTCGAGGGCGAGGCCCTGTCGACCCTGGTCGTCAACTCGATCCGCAAGACCGTCAAGGTCGCCGCGGTCAAGTCGCCGTTCTTCGGCGACCGCCGCAAGGCCTTCATGGACGACCTCGCCGTCGCCACCGGCGGCACGGTCATCAACCCGGAGGTCGGGCTCAAGCTGTCCGAGGCCGGGCTGGACCTGCTGGGCCGGGCCCGCCGGATCGTGGTGAGCAAGGACAACACCACGATCGTCGAGGGCGCCGGCAAGGCGGACGACATCCAGGGCCGGATCGCCCAGATCAAGGGCGAGATCGAGACCACCGACTCCGACTGGGACCGCGAGAAGCTGCAGGAGCGGCTGGCCAAGCTGTCCGGCGGCGTCGCGGTCATCAAGGCCGGTGCGGCCACCGAGACCGCCCTCAAGGAGCGCAAGCACCGCATCGAGGACGCCGTCTCCGCGACCCGCGCCGCGGTCGAGGAGGGCATCGTCCCCGGTGGTGGCTCGGCGCTGGTCCAGGCCGCCGCCGCGCTCGAGGAGCTCACGCTCACGGGCGACGAGGCCACCGGTGTCGCCATCGTCCGGCGCGCGCTGACCGCCCCGCTGTACTGGATCGCCGCCAACGGCGGCGTCGAGGGCGCGGTCGTCACCGCCAAGGTCGCCGAGCAGGAGTGGGGCCAGGGCTTCAACGCCGCCACGCTGTCCTACTCGGACCTGCTGGCCGACGGCGTCGTCGACCCGGTCAAGGTCACGCGCAACGCCGTGGTCAACGCCGCGTCGATCGCGCGCATGGTGCTCACCACCGAGAGCGCCGTGGTCGACAAGCCCGAGGAGGCCCCGCCGGCCCCGGCCGCCGCCGGGCACGGGCACGGGCACTGACCGGGTGCCGACCCGGTAGTACCGCACACGAGGGGCGGGTGGCCGCGATGGCCACCCGCCCTTCGGCGTTCTCCGGCGCTTCGACGGGCCGTCGGCCTCAGGCCGGCTGCACGCCCTTCGGGCCGTCGATCCGGAGCCTGCGGTCACGGCCGCGGATGATCGCCTCCCGCTCGTGCTCGGAGAGGCCGCCCCACACGCCGTACGGCTCCTGGACCTCCAGCGCGTGCCGCCGGCACATCTCCAGCACCGGGCACGCCGCGCAGATCTCCTTGGCCCGCCGCTCGCGGTTCGTCCGCGCCGGGCCGCGCTCGCCCTCGGGATGGAAGAAGAACGAGCTGTCCATCCCGCGGCAGGAGCCCTGCATCTGCCAGTCCCAGATGTCGGAGACCGGCCCCGGGAGCCGCCTGATGTCCGCCATTGTCATCACCCACCCGTTCGAAGCGAAGAGTCGTTGCTCGGCAACGAGGTGCCCAGCATAGAAACGCGCCAAACCTTGTTCAAGAGACCAGTTCGGGGAATCGTGTCGCGGTTGCCCCGCCGGGGGAGAGCCCCGACCATGAGCGGATGACCACGCAGCCGGTGCCGGAGCACGCACCCGATCGCGTCGTGCCCGGGCGCGGTGAGCGGGCCGTGGGCGCGGGGGGCGACGCGGACGAGCACGGCACACTGGAGGGCCGAATGCGGGATACCCCGTCCGGGGCCGTCGACACCCCCCGGCTCACGGTGGCGGCCGTCGCCCGGCGGCTCGGCGTCGCACCGGCGACCCTGCGGACCTGGGACCGGCGCTACGGCCTCGGCCCGTCGGCGCACACCCCGGGGGCGCACCGGCGCTACGGCGCCGCCGACATCGCCCGGCTCGAGCTGATGCAGCAGGCGTTGCTCCAGGGGGCGACGCCCGCCGAGGCCGCCCGGCACGCCCTCGCCGCGACGCTGCCGGAGACGGGGACCGGGCAGCCCGTCGGCGTGCCCGGTACGGGGACCGCGGAGCCCGGGGCGGGGGAGGGCGGGCCGCTGCTCCTCGCCGGTCACCCCACCGACGACGAGCTCGACCTCGACGCGCGCGTGCGCGTCGGCGGGCGGGTGCTGCGGCTGCCCGGAGCGAGCCGGCGGGCCCGCGGCGTCGGGCGGGCGGCGCTGTCGATGGACGCGCCCGCGGTGCGCCGGCTGGTCGACGAGGGCATCGAGGCCGACGGGCTCGCCCGGACCTGGGACGACGTCGTCCGCCCCGTGCTGTGCGCGGTCGCCGAGCGGTGGGAGTCGACCGGCGCCGGGGTCGAGATCGAGCACCTGGTCAGCGAGGCCGTGACCGCGGTGTACGGGGCCCGGGCGCTGGCCGCGGCCCGGCCCGCGGCGGACGCGCGCCCGGTACTGCTGGCCGGCGCGCCCGGGGAGTGGCATCACCTGCCGCTCGCCGTGCTCGGGGCGGTCCTGGCCGAGCGGCGCGTGGCGTACCGGCCGCTGGGGCCCAACCTGCCGCTCGACGCCCTGGTGGCCGCGGTGCGGCGGACCGCGCCGGCCGCGGTGGTGCTCTGGGCCCAGGACCCGGGGACCGCCGAGCCCGGTGTCTTCGCCGCGCTGCCCCGTACCCGGCCCCGGTTCCGCTCGTTTGCCGCAGGGCCGGGCTGGACGGACGCCGCCCTCCCGGCCCGGATCGGCCGGCTCGGGTCGTTGACCTCGGCGGCCGACGCGCTGACGGACCTGGCGTCGCTCACCCACAAGAACTAGTACATGTGGGTGTATCAGAGCTGACTTCCCCCTGAACGGATCCGCCCACTTGGACGACAGCCGCGTGAGTGAGGTGGCCTGCGTCGGCCCCCGCGGCGTGTCGGTCGGTCGGGCCGGACGAGCGGGGCCCGTCGTGCGCTGGGCGGCCGCCGTGGCCCTCGGCGGGCAGGGTCGGTACGCCGCCGCGGCCGCCCTCCTGGAGGGCCTCGTCCGCGATCCCCGGGTGCCCGTGGAGGTCCGCGCGCACGCCCTCGTCACCCGCGCCTCGCACCTCCGGCAACGGGGCGGCCACGCCCTCGCCGAGCGGCTCGACGGGCAGGCGCTGGCCCTCGTCGCGGCCGTCCCCGACGGGTCGCTCGAGGTCGCCGCCGCGCCCGCTCCGGGACCGGCCGGCGAGGGCCCGTCCGAGGCCCGCGGACCGAGGCCCGACGTCTGCGCGACCGCGTCCGTCGGAGCCCCGGTGACGGGTGGGCCGAGTCCCTCCGGCGGCGTCGACACGGGTCGCCGAGCCGACCCCGGCAGTGATCCGGTCGCGGCGGCCACGGGTCCCGCGAGCCCCTGCGCGGACCTGCTCTCGGCCCGGGTGGACGCCCTCACCGGACTCGCGGCCGACGCGCTCGGGCAAGGCCACCTCGACCGCTCCGTATGCCTGCTGAGCAGGTCGGATGCGGTGCTGGCCGCGGGCGTGGCGCAGGTGTCGGGCAGCTCGGAGCCGTGGCGCCCGGCCGTCCGGGCGGACTGGGTGCGTGCGGAGCTCGCCCTCGCCCGCGGGGACCTCGACAGCGCTGCGACCGCGGCCGCCCGGGCCGTGTGCGGGGCCGCCGCTGCCGGCTCGCCGCGGCACCTGATGAAGTCCCGGCTCCTGGCGGCCGTGGTCGCCGCGGTGCGCGCCGGCACGGGATACGAGGACGGTCTCGCGGATTCGGGGGAGGGCGTCGTCGCGCCCACGCCGGAGGCGGCCCTCGCGGCCCTGGACGCGGTCGCGGAGGACGCGGCGGCGGCAGGGCTGCTCCCGCTCGCGTGGGCCGCCCTCCTGGCCGCCGCGGACGCCGCCGCGACGGTGGCCCGGCGGACCGCCGCGCCGGGGGTGCCGTCCTCTCCGGACGCTCGCCCGCAGGCCTCCGGGGAGGGCCGCGGAGGCGGAACTCCGACGGGTTCCCGGAAGCCCCCGGACGGGTCCGTGGAGGGCCTCCCGGTGCCGTCCCGGACGGGCGATCCGCCCGGCGCCGCGGTGCGACCGCCGGACCCGTCCATCGAGGGTCCGGAACGACACGATCGGCGGCCCGATCGGTTGCTCCGATCGACGATCGGTGCGCCGAACGGTGCGGCTCGCCGACGACACGCCGCGGCGGCCACGCTGAGCGTCATCCGTGCCCGGTCCGAGGGGGCGGGGCGGCGCCTGATGGGGGGAGGCGCCTCCGGGTGAGCTGAGGCTCGCGGTAATGTAATTACTCCATTCGGACCTCAGTCACCCACATGACGAGTGCCGTTCGGCGCAGAGGTCCCGAATGGAGGGCACAAAGTCGCCCTGATCGTGTCAAGGTGATCCGGTCACTCGCCGATGCGGAGGGTGACACATCACCCGGCTGCAGGAAGCTGCAGGAAGGAATCGTCGTGACGACGGTACTCATCTGCGACGATCGTCGCAGCGTCCGCGAAGGTCTCACCCGCGTGATGTCCGCGGTGCCGGGGGTGCACCGGATCGATTGCGTCGCCCATGGGGACGAGTTGCTGGCCCGGTTCTCCCGGCAGCCGGTCGACGTCGTCCTGGTCGGCACCCAGCGCGCGGTGCCCACCGGGGTGGAGGCCACCAGGCGTCTGGTGGCGGCCCACCCGCAGGCGAACGTCATCGTCTTCGGAGCCCCCGACGACGCGGGCAGCATCGCCGCCGCCATCGCCGGCGGTGCGCGGGGCTACCTCCGCTGGGACGCCTCCCGGCCCGAGCTGGTGGCCGCCCTCGCCCACACCCTCGCCTCCACCGCGGTCCCCACGCCGCGGGCGCCCGCCGACCCGGGCGTGCAGCTCACCGAGCGCGAGCTGCAGGTGCTGCGTGGGATGAGCCAGGGCAAGAGCAACGGGCAGATCGGCCGCGAGCTCTACCTGTCCGAGGACACCGTGAAGACCCACGCCCGCCGGCTGTTCCGCAAGCTCGGCGTCCGGGACCGCGCCCAGGCCGTCGCGCACGGCTTCCGCCGCGGCCTCGTGTCCTGACGCGGACGCCGCACCGGCGGACCCGCTCGGGTCCGGAGCACCACAGCAGTACCGCACCAGCACCCGGACCGGGGTCCGGGTGGGAGTGACCGGGCGGACGACGCGGCCGAGGGCCGTGGCTGTCGCAGCGCAGCCACGCACCGGCCGGGTCCGTCCCGCCACGCGCTCCGCACCGCACGACCGCCGTGCCGCGCCCGTCGGTGGCGCCGTCGGCCGTCGTGTGCCCGCCGCGCGGCCCGCCCCCGCCGCGCGGCCGACCGATTCCCGGCGCCGCCGTCGCGCGCGCCGTCAGGGGCCGGCGCCCTCGGGCGCCCCGTCTCCCCGTTGCCCGTCCGTCGCCCTCCGGAGCCGCTCCCACCACCCGGCCCGGGCGACCGGTCGCCGCGCGTGACCGACTCGACCGGGTTCCCCTCGGTGACGCCCCGCGTCCACGTCACGCCCTCGGGCGACCGCTCGCCGACGGCGTCCGACACGTCGGCGGCGGCGCCGGTACGGACCGCAACCAGCGGACCTCTCATCCGTCCTCACTCGTGAGAGCGGTTCCCGGCCGCTCCGGGGGCTTCGCTACGGTGGTCGGCACTGAGATCCCGATTCGGCACTCTCCGTAGTCGGCCTCACCGAACGGATGATGACGAACATGCTGCGTAACGCCTGGACGACTCTGCGCGATGAGTGAACCGACAGACGTTCTCGACGAGCTGGTGGCATCTGCTATGGCAGGTGACCGCGGAGCGGTCGAACGTGTACTGGCCACCATCCGGCCGTTGGTCGTGCGGTACTGCCGCGCGCGCCTCGGTGGATCGGACCGGTCGTCCGTCTCGGCGGACGACGTCGCGCAGGAGGTGTGTCTGGCCGTGCTGACGGCCTTGCCCGGCTATCGCGTCCAGGGACGCCCGTTCCTGGCCTTCGTCTACGGGATCGCGTCGCACAAGGTGATCGACGCGCACCGTGCAGCGGGCCGCAACCGGTCGGAACCGGTGGCGGACGTGCCGGACTCCGTCGAGTCCGAGGACGGCCCCGAGCAGCGTGCGCTGCGCGTCGAGCTGTCCGAACAGATGTCGCGCCTGCTCGACCAGCTCCCCGAGAAGCAACGCGAGATCATCGTCCTGCGAGTGGTCGTGGGACTCAGCGCGGAGGAGACGGCGGACGCCGTCGGTTCCACACCCGGGGCCGTCCGCGTGGCCCAGCACCGGGCGCTCGCCCGGTTGCGCAAGAACATGCCCGAGGAGGAGGTGGTCTGAATGTCCGACCGTGACAACCAGGGCGGCCACCCCTTCGGCCGCCCCCGCAACGGGGCGAACGGCACCGGCGGCACCAACGGCCACCGCACCGGTGACCCGCACGGCGTGCCGAACCGGCCCATCCCGTTCCCGGCCGGCCGCGGCGGCTCCCACGCAGAGGAGGCCGAGTTCGCCGACGAGCCGTTGGACCTGGTCGCCGTCCAGGCGGACGACGAGCTGATCAACGCCCTCGCCGCCGGGATGACCGTCTCGGCACCCGGGTACGGCGGGTACGACGCGGACGACAAGGTCGTCGCGATGCTCGCCGCCTGGAAGGCCGAGGTCGACGCCGATCCGATCCCGGAGCTGGTGGACCTCGACACCGCGGTGGCGGCCGTCGAGTCCGGGTCGGTGAAGCGGCCCTCGTCGCGGCGCCGGCACCTGATCCCGCTCGCCGGCGCGGCCGCGCTGCTGGTCTTCAGCATCGCGGGCGTCTCGATCGGCGCGCAGGACGCGGACCCGGGCAGCCCGCTGTTCGGGGTCACGCAGGTCCTCTACAAGGACGCGGCGAACTCCAAGCTCGCGGCCGTCGAGGTGAAGCAGCGCATCGATCAGGTCAACGCCAAGCTCGAGCGCGGCGACACCGCGGGTGCGCAGCAGGACCTCCAGGCGCTCGCGCCGCTGCTGGAGCAGGTCCGCCCGGAGGAGGGGAAGACCTACCTCGCCGCCGAGCAGACCTTCCTGGCGCAGAAGGTGCAGGAGACGCCGTCCGGTCAGCCGACCGACCCGCGCGCCCCGCTGCGCAACGGCACGCCGCGGCCGCAGGCCCCGGCGACCGAGGGCGACAAGGACCAGCAGCAGCCGGGCGTGCCGCCCTCGGACTCGACGAGCACCACGCCGTCGTCGAGCACGACTGCGCCGACGTCCCCCGACGGCACCACGGACCCGCGCGATCCGCGGACCGTGGACCCGCGGATCGCCGGTGTCCCGGAGTCGCCGAGCAACTCGACGGCGCCGAGCTCGTCGACCACGCCTCCGCCCCCGAAGACCGAGGGCGGGCAGGACCCGACGACCCCGACGTCGTCGACCACGCCGCCGGCGGGGACGACGACCACGTCGATGGGCTCGACCACCACGGCCGAGCCCACCACGGAGCCGACGACCACCACCAGCTGAGGCCGTACGCACGAAGGCCCCCGACCGATCCGGTCGGGGGCCTCGCGCGTGTCGGGGGGTCAGTCCTCGTTGAGCGCGGCGTCGGCGTAGCCGCGGCAGTACTCCCACGTGACGTAGTGCGACGGGTCCGGGTCGAACGCCGGCTCGTGCGGGCGCATCTGCCCCTCGTCGAGCAGCTGCTGCAGGCTGGACCGGAGCAGGTTCCACTCGTGGAAGTGCTGCTCGCCGCAGTCCGCGCAGTCGACGAGGATCCCGCGGATGCCGCGGTGCTCGAGCAGCGCCTGGTAGACGGCGAGGTCCGCGAGGTCGGCCACGACCTCCTCGCGCTCCTCCTCGGTCAGCTCCTCGTGCTCCTCGGCACCGCCCTCGTCGAGCGAGAGGGCAGGGTCGTAGGGATCGCCCGCGAAGGGGTCGGGGGGCAGGCCGTCGAACGCCACGTCCACACGGTACCGCGTCCCGCCGGGCGGGCGGGAAGCTGTCCACCGGTCCATTCACAGGCCTGTGGACAACTTGCCCGGCCTGGGGACGGACGTCCGACGGGCCCGTCGGTCCGGGTGTGTCGGGCGACTCCCCACGGCGGGCCGGGGGCGCTCGGCGGCCCGGATACGATGGTGTCCTGCGACGGTGGTCCACCCGAGCCGCGAGCGGGCCGCCTGGACGTCCGGTGAAGGGTGCACGACCAGCCATGACGAGCGAGATCAACGGACTGCCGCCGAAGTTCGCGATGCTCGGCCTCACCTTCGACGACGTGCTGCTCCTCCCCGCGGAGTCCGACGTCGTGCCGAGTGCGGTCGACACGAGCACGCAGCTCTCGCGCCGCGTGCGGATCCGGGTTCCCCTGGTGTCGTCCCCGATGGACACCGTGACCGAGGCGCGGATGGCGATCGCCATGGCCCGCGCCGGCGGCCTCGGGGTGCTGCACCGCAACCTCTCCGCCGAGGAGCAGGCCACCCAGGTCGAAGTGGTCAAGCGGTCCGAGGCCGGCATGGTGACCGACCCGGTGACCTGCTCGCCCGACGCGACCCTCGCCGAGGTCGACGCGCTGTGCGGCAAGTACCGCATCTCGGGCCTGCCGGTCACCGACTCCGAGGGCAAGCTCGTCGGGATCATCACGAACCGGGACATGCGGTTCGAGGTCGACTTCCAGCGCCCGGTGCACGAGGTGATGACGAGGGCCCCGCTGATCACCGCGCGGGTCGGCGTCACCGCGGAGGCCGCGCTGGGCCTGCTGCGCCGGCACAAGCTCGAGAAGCTCCCGATCATCGACGGCGACGGCGTGCTCCGCGGCCTGATCACGATCAAGGACTTCAACAAGACCGAGAAGTACCCCCTCGCGACCAAGGACCCGGACGGGCGGCTCGTCGTCGGCGCCGCGGTGGGCGTCGGCGAGGACGCGTACGCCCGCGCCATGGGCCTGGTCGACGCCGGGGTGGACGTGCTGATGGTCGACACCGCGCACGGGCACTCCCGGCGCGTGCTGGAGACCGTCGCGAAGCTGCGGGCCGAGGTCGGCGAGTCGGTCGACGTCGTCGGCGGCAACGTGGCCACCTACGCCGGCGCCCAGGCGCTGGTCGAGGCCGGGGCGGACGCGGTGAAGGTCGGCGTGGGGCCGGGCTCCATCTGCACCACCCGCGTGGTCGCCGGTGTCGGCGCCCCGCAGATCACCGCCGTGTACGAGGCCTCGCGCGCCTGCGCGCCCGCCGGCGTCCCGGTGATCGCCGACGGCGGCATCCAGTACTCCGGCGACATCTCCAAGGCCATCGCGGCCGGCGCGTCGACGGTGATGCTGGGCAGCCTGCTGGCCGGCACCGGGGAGTCCCCGGGCGAGCTGATCTTCGTCGGCGGCAAGCAGTTCAAGACCTACCGCGGCATGGGCTCGCTCGGCGCCATGCAGTCGCGCGGCACCGCCAAGTCCTACTCCAAGGACCGCTACGCGCAGGACGACGTGCTCAGCGAGGACAAGCTGGTGCCCGAGGGCATCGAGGGGCGGATCCCGTTCCGCGGCCCGCTGCAGTCCGTGGTGCACCAGCTCGTCGGCGGCCTGCGGTCCGGGATGGGCTACGCGGGCGCGCAGACGATCCCCGAGCTCCAGCAGGCCCAGCTCGTCCGGATTACGGCGGCCGGGCTCAAGGAGAGCCACCCGCACGACGTCACCATGACGGTGGAGGCCCCGAACTACGCCGCCCGCTGAGTCGGCGGCCCTACCGTCTACGCTGGTCACCCGTGCGTGACCTCGTGGAGATCGGGATGGGCCGGGAGGCCCGTCGTGCCTACGACCTGAACCAGGTCGAGATCGTTCCGTCGCGGCGGACGCGGAGCTCGCAGGAGGTCTCGACCGCCTGGCAGCTCGACGCCTACCGGTTCGAGATCCCGCTCGTCACGCACCCGACGGACGCGGTGGTCTCGCCGGCCACCGCGGTCGCGATCGGCAAGCTCGGCGGCCTGTCGGTGCTCAACGCCGAGGGCCTCTGGTCTCGGCACGCCGACGCGCAGGGCGCCATCGCCCGCGTGGTCGAGGCGGCCGACTCGGACGACCCGAGCGCCGCGGTCCGCGCGCTGCAGGAGCTGCACGCGGCCCCGATCCAGGAGGACCTGCTCGCCGAGGCGCTGCGGACCGTCCGGGACGCGGGGGTCACGGTCGCGGCGCGGGTCAGCCCGCAGCGGGCCCGCGAGCTCACCCCGGCCCTGCTCGCCGGCGGCGTCGAGATCCTGGTCGTGCAGGGCACGATCATCTCCGCCGAGCACGTGAGCAAGGGCGAGCCGCTCAACCTCAAGGACTTCATCAACTCGCTCGACGTGCCGGTGGTCGCCGGCGGCGTGGGTGACTACCGCACCGCGATGCACCTGATGCGCACCGGCGCGGCCGGCGTGATCGTCGGGTACGGCGAGTCCTCGGCCACCACCACGGACGAGGTGCTGGGCATCGGCGTCCCGATGGCGACGGCGCTGGTCGACGCGGCCGCGGCCCGCCGCGACTACCTCGACGAGACCGGCGGCCGGTACGTCCACGTGATCGCCGACGGCGGCATCAACGGCTCCGGCGACGTCGCCAAGGCCATCGCCTGCGGGGCGGACGCGGTGATGCTCGGCGAGCAGCTCGCCGACTCGGCCGACGCGCCCGCCGACGGTCTCTACTGGACCTCCGCCGCCGCGCACCCGTCGCTGCCGCGCTCGGACGTCACGGGGTTCGCCCCGTCGGACCGCACGCTGGAGCAGGTCCTCTTCGGCCCGTCGTCCACGCCGTACGGCACCGTGGACATCTTCGGCGCGCTGCGCCGGGCGATGGCGAAGACGGGCTACTCGGACCTCAAGGAGTTCCAGCGGGTCGGGCTGACCGTCCGGGCCTGAGCCTGCGGCTCAGTCCTCGGCGAGCCGCGCGGCGAGGTAGTCGCGCAGCGCCACGGCGTTGTTGTGGTCGCGGTCCCGGGCGCCGTAGAGCAGGGTCAGGGTGCCGGACCGCGCGGCGTCGAGCAGCGGCCGCCAGGCCTGTGGCCGGGCGTCGAGCTCGGCGAAGTAGCGGCGGCGGAACTCCTCCCAGCGCTCCGGGTCGTGACCGAACCACTTCCTGAGCTCCGGGCTGGGGGCGACGTCCTTCGCCCAGTCGGCCGGCTCGAGGTCGTCGCGGCGGACCCCGCGCGGCCACACCCGGTCGACCAGGTAGGACCGGCTGCCCGGATCCGGCTCGTGGTCGTACACCCGGGAGAGGCGGATCCTGCTCCCAGTCACGAGGCGATGCCCGCCTCGACGGCCACCCGGGTCGCCTCGGCCCGGTTCCGCACGCCCAGCTTCGTGTAGATGTTGCTGACGTGCCGGTTGGCCGTGCGCTCGCTGATGAACAGCGCGCGGGCGAGCTCCATGTTGGTCATCCCCTCGGCGAGGAGGGAGAGGACCTCCTGCTCGCGCGGGGTGAGCTCGAGGACGGCGGGGCGGGGCGGGTCGTCCTGCGGGCGGAGGCGCTGCTCGTCGAGGACGTGCCGGGCGATCCAGCCGTCGAGGCCGGCGGCCCCGAAGTCCAGCACCGCCAGGCGGTGCGGGAGTCCGCCCACCGCGATCGTGCCGGCGGGGACGAAGCCCATGATGCGCAGCAGCGGTGCGGCCGCCTCCCACTCGTGGACGGCGGTGTAGACGCGCCGCAGGGTGGCGCGGTGCTCGAGGTACGTGCGCTTGAGGTCGACGACGAGGGTGGCCACCTCCGGGGAGGAGAGCTCGCCGCGGCGGTGCCCCAGCATCGACCGGACCAGCAGCGATCGGCTGCCCGTCGGCGGGGGCTGCGTGCGGAGGTGGTCGCTCGCCGCGGCGAGGACCGGGTCGGCCCGCAGCGACGGCTCCACGATCTCGTCGTGCAGTGCGACGGTGCTGAACGCGGCGACGCCCGCAGTCCCGCGGGCGACGTGGAAGTCCTGGGGCCGCTCCCGCCACCAGACCTCGGTCAGCGCCGAGCCCTCGGGGCCGGTGAACCGGCCCGCGATGTCCAGGACCGCCGCCCGGTCCTCGGGCCATGCCCTCTCCGCCGGGTGCTGCAGGCCGCCGGGCGGCGCGTAGGCGTTGCGGATCACCGGGTTCCGGACCAGGTGCATCAGGTCCGCGGTGGTGTCCCAGTCGGCGCCGCGCGGCTCGGTGCCCAGACCGTCGAGGATCGCGTGGGCCGCGCGGGTCCGCAGGACGCGGACGCGGTCGGGGTCCCGGCGTTCCAGCGCGTCGAGCGCCACGGCCCGGGCGACGCCGGAGAGCTCGAGGCCGGAGCCGGAGAGCCGCGTCAGCGGGAGCCTCCGCAGCACCGACCAGGCCCGGTCGGCGTCGTGCTCGGGGAGCACCGACCGCAGCAGCGGCAGGGTCACGCGGCGCAGGACGGTCGCCGCCTCGACCACCTCCAGCTCGGCCGGGTCGAGGTCGTCGAGCAGGACCTCGACGAGCTCCTCGGCCACCTCGCCGGGAGTGCCGGCCGCGGGCGGCACGCCGCCCGACCGTTGCACCGCCTCGGCCGCGATGGAGGCGGCCAGCGGGTGCCCGTGGGCCAGCGCACCGACCCAGGCACGCTGCCCGTCCGCGAGCCCGCGCCGGCAGAGGAGCGCGTCGAGGTCCTCGGGCCGCAACGGGCCCACAGCCAGCTCGGCGACGAGCGGGCGCCAGCCCGGCGAGGTCCGCCAAGCGAGGTTCGGGGCGCGGCGACCCACGAGCAGTGTGGTCACGTGCGCCGGGAAGGCCGCGACCAGCTCCGTGCGCAGCCAGCCGTCGAGCAGGTTCCAGCGCTCGTACGAGTCGACCACCAGCACCTCGGTGCCGGCGGCGACCATCGCGCGGGACACCTCCGCCGGGTCGCGGACCGGCTGCCCGAGCGCGCGGCCCAGCTCCGTCAGGGCCCCGCGCGGGGTCGGTTCCACGGCCCGCCCCTGCAGCTCCACCCAGGGCCGGCCGAGCCGGGTCAGCGTGCCCCGGACCAGCGCCGTCTTCCCGATCCCGCCGGGGCCGTGCACGAACCCGACCGCCGGACCCGCCGGGTCCAGCCAGGACGCCAGGACCCGCTGCTCCTCCGCCCGGCCGACGAGCTCGGCGGCGCGGGACGCCGCGACTCGGTCCGCGACCAGCGGAGGAGCCTCGTCACCCGGCACACCCGGAAGGGTAGGACCGGGGCGCGTCGGAGCGAACGGGCCGAACGGACCGGGTTCAGCGGACGACCACGGCCAGGTCGGGCGCGGTGACGGCGGTCGGCGCGGCCAGGACGTCGAACTCCCGGACGGTGATCCCGGTCAGGGCCGGGCTGTCCGTCATCGCCCGGAAGGTGTCGGTGTCCCGGGAGCGGTCGGCGGCCGCGCGATCGGCGAAGAGGTAGACGCCGCCGTGGGTGCCGCTGTCGGCGTCGGCCAGCCACCACTTCCCGAGCAGGCCGGGCCAGTCGGCGAAGGCGGGTGCGACGGCCTCCGCGTGCGCGGCGTAGGCCTCCTCGGGGACGGTGATGCCGAAGGTGACGATCCGGACGTACACGGGAACCTCCTCGGTCGTGGTCGTGCTGACCGGGCCGACGCTAGGAGCGCGCCGGCCGCGTCCACATCGGCGGAACGCTCCATCCGGGATGGAGCGGCGCATGGAGCGTTCGCCCGAGGTGGGCACCCGTGCCGCGCTCCTAGCGTTCCGGGCCATGACCACGACGCTCGAGCGCACGGCTCTCACCGACGACCTGCTCGCCGACTTCCGCGACCGCGCCGCACGGCACGACGCCACCGGCACCTACGCGACGGACGACCTCGCCGCGCTGCGCGCCGCCGGCTGGCTCCGCGCCGCCCTTCCCGCCGACCGCGGCGGCCTCGGCCTCGACCTGGCCGCGCTCGCCGCGGAGCAGCGCCGCTTGGCGCGCTTCTCCCCGGCGACGGCGCTCTCCACGTGCATGCACCACTACTGGGTCGGCACCGCGGCCGACCTCGCGGCCCGCGGGGTCGACGTCGCCGATCCCGTCCTGACCTGGGCCGCCGCCGGCGAGGTGCTGGCGTCCGGGCACGCGGAGGCGGGCAACGACGTGCCGGTCGCCCTCTCCACCACCAGGGCCACGCGGGTCGCGGGCGGTTGGCGGATCGACGGCCGCAAGATGTTCGGTTCGCTCGGCGAGCACTGGGACCGGCTCGGCCTGCACGCGATGGACGCCTCCGACCCGGCCGCACCGGTCGTCGTGCACGGGTTCGTGCGCCGCCACGCCGCCGGCCTGCGGACCGTGCGCAACTGGGACGCCCAGGGCATGCGGGCCACGGAGAGCCACGACACCGTGCTCGACGGCGTGTTCCTCGCCGACGCCGAGGTCCTGCGCGTCGCGCCGGCGGGCCCGTCCGACGACCCGGTCGTCGGCGCGATGCAGGTGTGGGCGCTGACCCTGATCGCGAACGTGTCCGTCGGCATCGCCGAGCGCGCCCTCGAGCTGGCCGTCACCCACGCCCGGAGCCGCACCTCGATCGCGCTCCCCCGCGGCACGTTCGCCCACCATCCGCTGGTCCAGCACCAGGTCGCGGGGATGCACCTGGAGCTGTCGGCGGCGCGCGCCCAGCTCGACACCCTGGCCCGGGACCGGGTCACCGGGGTGGACCACGGGCCGCTGTGGGGTGTGCACGTGCTGAGCGCGAAGTGGCGGGCGGCGCACGCGGCGATGCGCGTGGTCGACACCGCGTGCGAGGTCGTCGGCGGGGCGTCCTACCGCGTGGGCAGCGAGCTGGAGCGGCTCTCCCGCGACGTCCGGGCCGCCCGCTTCCACCCCGGCACGGACGCGTTCACGCACGAGATGGTCGGCAAGGCCCTGCTCGGGGTGGATCCCGCCGGCCCGCGGTGGTGAACCGGACAGGTGCTGTCAGGGTTCGGTCGTACGGTCCCGGCATGACCACCTCCTGGCAGGAGTTCGAGAAGGTCGCGCCGCGGATCGCCGCGATCTTCCGCCGGCGGCACGCCGCGACCGGCAACCTGTGCTTCCTGGGGACGCTGCGGCCGGACGGCTACCCGCGCATCTGCCCGATGGAGCCGCGGTTCTTCGAGGACCGGCTCTGGATCAGCGGGATGCCGGACACCGCGAAGTTCCGCGACCTCGACCGGGACCCGCGCTTCACGCTGCACACCGCGACCGTCGACACCCACGTGTCCGACGGCGACGCGAAGGTCTGGGGCACGGTGGAGAACGTGCAGGACCCGGACCTGCACGCCCGCTTCGCCGACGACCTGTTCGCACGGACCGGCTTCGACCTGCGCGGCCGGACCTTCGACCGCTTCCTCGGCGCCGTCCTCGTCGGGGCGTCGGCGGTCGAGGTGGGCGGCGGGCACCTCGACATCACGATGTGGCGGGAGGGCGGCGTCGAGACGGTGGTCCGGAAGCACTGACCAGCACTGACGTGCCCGTGCGCGGTCAGTGGTGCTCGCGCACCACTGACCGCGCACGACGGCTGCCGGGGTGCGAGGGCGTCGCTCTCGTCGGACCGCATCGGACCGCGTCGGACCGTGCCGGCCGGACGGCCGCGCCGGGACGGGTGCGGTCCCCTCCCGGCGGGGCCGCAGCGGTCAGATGGTGGCCTTGCGGATGGACCGGATCCCGACGGCCAGCCCCACGAGCGCGGTGAGGATCGCGGCGACGAAGCCCCAGAGCACCGTCGCGTCGGCGATGCCGCCCGCGAAGAGCACCCGCTCGGCGTCGACGACGTAGGTGAGCGGGTTGAACTTCGACACCACCTGCATCCAGCCCGGCCCGGTCTCCAGCGGGAGCATCATCCCGGACAGGATGAGCAGCGGGAACAGCAACGACTGCTGCACCGCCCAGAAGATCCACTCCGTCTTGCGGGCGGCGATCGCCAGCGCGTAGGACAGCGCGCCGATCCCCACGCCGAAGACGCCGAGCAGCACCAGGCCGACCACCACGTGCAGCGGGTACAGCACGAAGCCGAACGGGATCGCGACGAGCGTGATCACCGCGGCCTGCACGACCAGCGGGGTGAGTTCCTTGAGCGCGCGCCCGATCATCAGCGACGAGCGGGACAGCGGCGTGGCGAGGATCCGCTCGAACGCCCCGGTCATGATCTCGAACTGCAGGTTCGCGCCGGTCATCGACGTGCCGAACATCGTGATCATCACGACGACGCCGGGCAGGAACCACTGCAGCGACGAGCCGCCGAACGCCGCGGCCCCGCCGGCCACCCCGGCGAGCAGCGGGCCGAACAGGCCGAGGAACACCAGCGGCTGGAGCAGGGAGAAGATCAGCGAGAAGGGGTCGCGGACGATGGTGAGGGTCTCCCGCCACCACACGTGCCCGACGTCGGTCAGCACGCTCGTGCGCGGGGGAGCGGTCAGGGTGAGCACGGCCATCAGGACTCTCCTTCGCGCAGGCTGCGGCCGGTGAGGTTGAGGAAGACGTCGTCGAGGGTGGGCTGGCGGGCGGACGCGGCGATCACGTCCACCCCGGCGGCCCGCAGCCGTTCGAGCACCCCGGGCATGGCGTGCGAGGCGGCCTCGACCCGCACCGAGAGCGCGGTGCCGTCCGGGTCCGGCCTCTCGGCGGGCTCGCTGCCCTCGGTCGCCAGGAGGCCCCGGGTCCGGTCCGCGTCGGCGGGCCGGACCACGACGGTCAGCCGGTCGCCCGCCTGCTTGCGCTTGAGCGCGTCGGCGGTGTCGTCGGCGATGACCCGCCCGTGGTCGATGATCACGACCCGCTCGGCCATCGCGTCGGCCTCGTCGAGGTAGTGGGTGGTGAGCACGATCGTGGATCCGCGCTCCTCGCGGATCCGCAGGATGTGCTCCCACAGGTTGGCCCGGTTCTGCGGGTCCATGCCGGTGGACGGCTCGTCGAGGAACAGCAGCCGCGGGGCGTGGATCAGCCCGAGCGCGATGTCGAGCCGCCGCTTCTGCCCGCCCGAGAGCGAGCTGACCTTGCGCATCCGCAGGGCCGTGAGGTCGAGCGTCCCGAGCAGGGACTCCGCGGCGGCCTTCGCCTCGGCCTTGCCCATCCCGTAGAACCGGCCCTGCATGAGGAGCTCGTCCCAGACCCGGTAGTTGTGCCCGGCGCCGTCCTTCTGGCCGATGTAGCCGATCCGGCGGCGGACCTCGGCGGGGTGCTCGGTGACCTCGACCCCCGCGACCCGGGCGGTGCCGGAGGTGGGCGGGAGCAGGCTGGTGAGCATCCGCAGGGTGGTCGACTTGCCGGCGCCGTTGGGGCCGAGGAACGCGACGAGCTCGCCCTCGGCCACGTCCAGGTCGATCCCGCGCACCGCCTCGACCGTCTCCTTGCCCACCCGGAAGGTGCGGGTGAGCGACTCGGTGTGGATCATCAGGTCCCCTCGTCCACCAATCTCCGTACGGCGTACTGCGTGCCGATCGGATACCATACACCGTACGGAGTGATGGCCGGGAGGGAATTTCGCGACGTGGACGAACCGGACGGCGAGTACGGCACGCCGGAGGGGCGCGCCATGGTCCGGTTGCTCTGGGACCCGCCTCCGCCGCCGACCCGCGGGCCCAAGCAGCGGCTCACGCTCGAGCAGGTCGTGGCCGGGGCGATGGAGGTCGCGGGGGCCCACGGCGTCGACGAGCTGTCCATGCGCAAGGTCGCCCAGCACCTCGGCGTCGGCGCGATGAGCCTCTACACCTACGTCCCGGGCAAGGACGAGCTGTTCGAGCTGATGATCGACCGCGCCTGGGCGGACCGCAGGCTCCCCGACCGCGCGCTGCCCTGGCGGGCGCAGGTGGAGTTCCACGCGCACGAGGCCTGGCGGATGTACCAGGAGCACCCGTGGCTGATTCGCTCCAACCTCTGGCGCATGCCGCTGGGCCCACACGTGCTCGACGCGCAGGAGGACCTGTACCGGGCCGTCGCGCTCACGGGGCTGCCGGAGGCCACGGTCAGCCGGGTCGCGAACCTCGTGGAGTCCCACGTCTTCGGCGCGGCCCGCGCCGCCGTCACGGACACCAGCGTCTCCGCCCGCACCGGCGTCACCCAGGACGACTACTACGAGTCCCGGTCGAGCTTCTGGGGCACCTACTTCTCGTCCGAGCGTTTCCCGACCATGACCCGGATCTGGGAGAAGGGCGGGTTCGACGAGGAGTACTCGGACGACACCTGGGAGTTCGGCCTGGGCCTGCTGCTCGACGGCGTGGAGCGACTGGCGGGTCAGGCGGGCACGTAGGAGGGGCGCGCGATCACGAGGTCGTGCACGAACCGCAGCTTGTCCAGCACGGTCGGGGCGAGCACGAAGGGGTAGAGGTCGGTGTGGCCCATCGAGCGGTTCACGGCGTTGAGCGCGTAGGTCAGCGGGAGCCAGGCGGCGACGATCGCGTCGAAGTCCTTCTCGGACTCGTGCGGCTCGGAGGTGAGGTCCTCGCGGGCGTCGAGGGGGCCCCGCACGCTGATCCCGAAGGCCGCCGCGGTCTGCGAGGTGTCGCGGATGTGCAGGTAGTGGGCGAAGGTCTCCGCCCAGTCCTCCCAGGGGTGCGCCGTGGCGTAGGAGCTGACGTACCGGTCCTCCCAGCCCTCGGGCGGGGCGGAGGAGTAGTGCCGCTCCAGGGCGTCGGCGTAGGACTCGCGCTCGTCGCCGAACAGCGCGCGGAAGTCGTCGTTCCGCCCGGGCCGGTCGACCAGCACCTCCCAGTACCAGTGCCCGGTCTCGTGCCGCAGGTGCCCGAGCAGGGTGCGGTAGGGCTCGGCGAGCTGCACGCGCATCCGCTCGCGGTACCCGGCGTCGCCCTCGGCCAGGTCGAGGGTGACGACGCCGCTCGCGTGCCCGGTCGTCACCGGCTCGTGCGCGCTGGAGAGCAGGTCGAAGGCCAGCCCGCCGCGTGGGTCCTCGTTCCGGCCGACGACGGGCAGCGCGAGGTCGTCGAGCTGGTAGAGCAGCCGTCGCTTGGCCTGCTCGGTGAGGGCGAAGGCGGCCAGGGCGTCGGTGTCGCCGTCGGCGGGGCGGGTGCGGGTGAGCACGCAGCAGTCGCACAGCGCGCCGGGTCCGTCGGCGAACCAGTTGCACGTGGCGGTGCGCCGGTTCGCGCACCGGTGCCGGCCGTCGGCGCGGACGATGGTTCGCTCCGCGCGGGAGAACCCGATCTCCGTGCCGCAGGTGAGGCACACGGAGTTCTCGAAGAACACCAGGGCGGAGCAGTGGGGGCAGGCGAAGGCGCGCACGGGGCTCGTTACCCGGTCCCCTCCGGCGTCACACGCTCGAGATCGACCGCCACGGCCATCGCGCTGCGCGCCGAGTCCGCGAAGATCACGCCCTTCAGCGGGGGCACGTCGCCGTAGTCGCGGCCGTGCGCGAGCACGACGTACGAGTCGTCGACGACCCGGTCGTTGGTGGGGTCGAGGTCGAGCCAGCCGTCGCCGGTCCACACCGAGAACCAGGCGTGCGAGGCGTCGACGCCGCGCAGCTTCGGCTTCCCGGGCGGCGGCCGGGTCTCCAGGTAGCCGCTGACGTAGCGGGCGGGCAGGCGGCGGGTGCGCAGCGCGGCCACCGCGAGGTGCGCGAAGTCCTGGCAGACCCCCTCGCCGCCGGTGAGCAGGTCGGTCACGGTGGACCGCACCGTCGTCGAGCCGGTGACGTACGCGAAGTCGTCGTGGATGCGGCGGCACAGGTCGGCGGCGGCCTCGCCGAGCGGGCGCCCGGGCGGGAAGGAGGGCGCGGCGTAGTCGGCGACCTCGGGCTGCGCCGGGAGCCGCGGCGACGGCAGGGCGAAGGGCCGGGCGTCGAGATCCTTCCGGTCCCGGACCTCCTCCCAGGCGCGCAGGGCAGGCGGCACGACGGTGCGGTCGACCGTCACCGTGCTCTCCGCCAGCACGGCGAGCGCCCGGTGCGGGGTGCGGACGCAGAAGTAGGTGGAGCGGTTGCCGAAGGCGTCGACGTGCTCGCGCAACTCGTCCGGCGCCGGGTCGACGACCACCCGGGCCTCGCTGCACCGCTGGTCGGGCTGGGTGCGCGGGAGCAGGTGCGCCCGGCCGAAGCTGGTGGTGACCTCGCCGGAGTACTCGTAGGCCGTGCGGTGCGTGACGCGGTAGGTGGTCACGGGGTCGCCAGCAGCGGGTCGTAGGGGTGCGGGCGGCGCTGCGGCGCGAAGTGCGCGGCGGCGACGTCCTCGGCGAGCCGGTCGAGGTCCGCGCCGAGCCCCGCCAGCAGGGCGCGCAGGGCCGGGCGGGTGCCGTCGGCGGTGTCCCGGACGGCGAGCGCGGCCGGGTCGGCGGCGGCGAGGCGGGCGACGGCGGCGTCGAACGAGGCCGGGACGGCGCCGGGCAGGTGCGCGAGGTCGTCGGCGAGCCGGTCGAGCTGGTGGGCGACGGCGCGCGGGTTGTCCCGGTCGGCGAGCAGCAGGTCGAGCAGCGGGGCGATGCCGGGGCGGCCCGCGTTGCGCCGGCGGTGCGTGATCACGCTCTCCGCCACGATCGTCACGGACTCGACCACCAGCCGGTCGGCCGGGCCGCGCGGGGCGTCGCACAGCGTCGCGGCCAGCAGTGCGACGACGTGCTGGGCCCGCTCCACCCGCCGGCCCGCGTCGAGCAGCCGCCAGCCGTCGTCGCGGACCAGGCTCTCCGCGGTGATGCCGGCCAGCGCGAGCAGGCCCTCGAGCACCCGGTTGAGCACCTCGGACACGTCCCCGGTGTCCGGCTCGGGAGCGGCGGCGAGGCGCTGCAGCACGGTGTCGAGCCGGCCGAGGACGAGCCAGGTGTCGGTGGACAGCTGCTCGCGCACCGCCTGGGCGGCCCGGGTGAGCCGGTGCACGGCGGAGCCGAGGGTGCCGGGGCGGGTCCGGTCGTGGAGCAGGGAGTGGAGCTCCGCGCCCGGGTCCTCGTCGGCCGGCAGCGCGGCGAAGCCCGGCGTGGTGCGGGTGATCTCGGAGGTCGCGACGAGCAGGGCCCGCAGCGCACCGGCGCCCGCGGGCTCGGGCGAGGTCCGGAAGTCCGCCCACCGGTCCGTGACCGCGCGCAGCAGCCGTGCGGTGTCCTCGGCCCGCTCCGCGTACCGCCCGAGCCAGAACAGGTCCTCCGCCACCCGCGGCGAGACGCCGGCGGGTGCCGTGGCCGCGACGGCCTCGTCGAGGGCACCCGGAGCGGCTCGCTCGGGGCGCTCGCCGACCACCCATACGTCCTTGGCCAGGGTGGCCACGCCCTCGAGCGGGGGCTCGGCGCCGGCCGGGACCGCGCCCAGCCCGCCGTCGAGCACCTCCCAGCCCTCCCCGGAGGCGACGGCGAAGGTCCGCAGCGTGACGGCCCGCGGTTCGGCCCCGGCGTCCGTCACGACGGGTGCGGTGGACAGCACCACCTCCCGCTGGGCGGCCCAGGCGTGCGGCTCGGCCTCGACCCGGACCAGCAGCGCGGCCCGCGCGGCGGGGTCGAGGTCGGCGCCGCGGACCGGCGCCCGGCCCCGCGCGACGGGCGTGAGGACCAGCTCGGCGAGGTGCGCCCGGACGTGCGTGAGCGAGGCCGGGTCGCCGCACCACCACGTCGGCACGCTGGGCAGCAGGAGGTCCTCGCCCAGCAGCGCCCGGCTCAGCGCGGGCAGGAAGGGCAGCAGCCCGGGGTTCTCCGCCACACCCGCGCCCAGCCCGTTGAGCACGGTGACGGCGCCGAGCCGCGCGGCCTCGAGCAGGCCGGGGACGCCGAGCCGGGAGTCCGGGCGCAGGTCGAGGGGATCGCACCAGTCCGCGTCGAGCCGGCGGAGCACGACGTCGACCGGGTCGAGCCGGCCCAGGGAGTGCTGCCAGAGCCGGCCGTCGCGCACCGTCAGCTCGGAGCCGAGCACGAGCGGCAGCCCGAGCAACGACGACAGCAGCGCCTGCTCGTAGGCCGTCTCGGAGTCGGGACCGGGGTGCAGCAGCACGATCCGCCGATCGTCCCGGCCGGCCTGCAGGCCCGCCCGGACGGCCTCGAAGAAGGGGCCCAGCCTGCGGATCCGCGACCGCCGGTGCAGGGCCGAGAGCACCCGCGCGACCACCCGGCGGTTCGCCATGGCGTACCCCGCGCCCGACGGCGCCTGCACCCGGTCGCCGAGCACCGTCCACCCGTCGAGCGTCCGGCCGAGGTCCACGCCGGACAGGAACAGCTCGCGGCGCGGCGGCGCCCCGGCCGGGCGTCGCCAGCCGTGCAGGTAGCCGGGGTGGCCGTCGACGACCTCGACCGGCAGGAGCCCGCGGGTGATCGTGGCGCGGGGACCATAGAGGTCGGCCAGGAGCCGGTCGAGCAGCTCGGCCCGCTGCGCGACGCCGCGTTCGAGGCCCGCCCACTCCGCGCCGTCGAGCACCAGCGGGAGCGGGTCGAGCTCCCAGAGCTGCTCGGACTCGGCGCCGGGCGGGTGGTAGGCCACGCCGTCGTCGGCGAGCAGGCGCAGGGTGTCGGCGCGGCGCGCCCGCAGCCCGGCGGGCCCGGCGCCGTCGAGGACCCCGGCGAGCCCGGTCCACGGCGCCCGCACGGCCCCGCCGGCGTCGCGCATCTCGTCGTACGGGGCGGGGATCATGGGCGGGGTCACCGGCGCCGGGCGGGCGCGGGCCGGCCGCCCGGTTCGCCGTTCACGCGCCCAGCCTTCCACAGTGTCCGGGCACCCCGGGGCGGTCGCGGGCGCCGGACCGGGTGACGCACGTCGCCGATTACCCTGGACGCCGTGGAGAACCCCACCGTCCTCGTCGTCGACTACGGCGCCCAGTACGCCCAGCTGATCGCCCGCCGCGTGCGCGAGGCGCAGGTGTACTCCGAGATCGTCCCGGCGGAGACGACGGTCGAGGAGATCGTCGCGCGCCGCCCCGCCGCCGTCGTGCTGTCCGGCGGCCCGTCCAGCGTCTACGCGGAGGGCGCACCGAGGGTCGACGGGCGGCTGTTCGAGGCCGGCATCCCGGTCTTCGGCATGTGCTACGGCTTCCAGGCCATGGCGCAGGCGCTCGGCGGCGACGTCGCGCCCGACGGGACCCGCGAGTACGGCCGCACCGAGGTGCACGTCGCGCCCGAGCCCGGGGTGCTGCACGACGGGCTGCCGAGCAGCCACCCCGTCTGGATGAGCCACGGCGACTCGGTCACCCGCGCGCCGGAGGGCTTCACGGTCACCGCGTCGACCGACCGGGTCGCGGTCGCGGGCTTCGAGAACCGGGACCGGCGGCTGGCGGGCGTGCAGTACCACCCCGAGGTCGGGCACTCCCCGCACGGCCAGGAGGTGCTGCGCCGCTTCCTCCACGAGATCGCCGGCATCACCCCGACCTGGAACACCGCGTCGATCATCGACGAGACCGTCGAGGCGATCCGCGCCCAGATCGGCGACGACCGGGCGATCTGCGGGCTCTCCGGCGGCGTCGACTCCGCCGTGGCCGCCGCGCTGGTGCAGCGCGCGATCGGCGACCGCCTGACCTGCGTGTTCGTCGACCACGGGCTGCTGCGGGCCGGCGAGCGCGAGCAGGTGGAGAAGGACTTCGTCGCCGCGACCGGCGCGAACCTGCACACCGTCGACGCGCGGGAGCGGTTCCTCGACGCCCTCGCCGGGGTCACCGACCCCGAGGAGAAGCGCAAGATCATCGGCCGGGAGTTCATCCGGGTCTTCGAGGCCGCGACCGCCGACGTGGTAGCCGCCGAGTCGCGCGGTGCCGATGCGGACTCCGCCGGCGCTCCGTCCGTGGGCTTCCTGGTGCAGGGCACGCTCTACCCGGACGTCGTGGAGTCCGGCGGCGGCTCCGGCACGGCCACCATCAAGAGCCACCACAACGTGGGCGGCCTGCCGGACGACATCGAGTTCGCGCTGGTCGAGCCGCTGCGGGCGCTGTTCAAGGACGAGGTCCGCGCGGTCGGCGCCCAGCTGGGGCTGCCCGAGGTGATCGTGCAGCGCCAGCCGTTCCCCGGCCCCGGGCTGGGCATCCGGATCATCGGCGCGGTCGACGCCGAGCGGCTCGAGACGCTGCGCCAGGCGGACGCGATCGCCCGCGAGGAGCTCACCGTCGCCGGCCTGGACCGGTCGATCTGGCAGTGCCCGGTCGTCCTGCTGGCCGACGTCCGGTCGGTCGGGGTGCAGGGCGACGGCCGCACCTACGGCCACCCGATCGTCCTGCGGCCGGTCAGCTCCGAGGACGCCATGACCGCGGACTGGACCCGGCTGCCCTACGAGGTCCTCGAGCGGATCTCCACGCGGATCACCAACGAGGTCGCCGAGGTCAACCGGGTCGTCCTGGACGTCACGAGCAAGCCGCCGGGCACCATCGAGTGGGAGTGAGCGGCTCCGCCGCCCGTGCTGGGGTGAGCGGCTCCGCCGCCCGTGCGCGGTAAGTAGTGCTCCAGCACCACTTACCGCGCACGGGCGCGTCAGCGCTTCCGGACGCTCGCGACCAGCAGGACCAGGCCGAGCACCACGGCCCCGCCGGCAAGCAGCCAGCGCGCGTCGAAGGCCGACAGGTCCGGTGCGCGGCCCAGGAACCCCGACCCCGCGATCCCGAGGCTGACCAGCCCGACGATCAGGGCCAGCGGGTCCGGCATCCGGCGTACGGCTCGCTGCTCGTCCTGCTGCTGGATCTCCTGCTGCTCAGACACGGTGCACCTCCACGGAGGCGGCGCCCCCGGTCAGGTCGAGCACGAGCGGCCGGCCGGAGCGGACCCCGTCGGCGCCGAGGTCGTCGGTCACCGTGAGCGAGGCGTCCGGGCTGCTGTGGCTGGTGCCGTCGAAGCTGATCTCGCCGAAGTCGACGTGGCCGGTGACCGTCACGTCGGCGTTGCGCGGCACGCTCACCCGGATGTCCCCGGCGCCCACGCTCACCGCGGTCCGGACCGGGGTGGCGGGCTCGCCCGGCGGCACGCTCAGGTCGAGCCGGCTGAGGTCCAGGTCGACGGTCCCCGCGCCGCGCTCGTAGGTGGGCGCCAGCGCGGCCGGCGTGGTCGGAGCGGCCCGCAGGTCTCCCACGCCCGAGCCGAAGTTCGCCAGCGGCACCTTGACCGCGAGCGACGCCCAGGTCAGCACGGCCAGCAGCAGCGCGAACGGGATCAGGCCGCGGCCGCCGCGGGTGAACGCACCGAACACCAGGCCAACACCGAGGATGGCCAGCGCGGTCGCGAACACGACCGGCAGTCCGGCCAGGCCGGACGTCAGCAGCACGACGGCGCCCGCGATCCCGCCGCCGACCAGCGCCAGGGCCAGCGTGACCGGGGTGACCCGGCTGCGCCTGCGCACCGGAACCGGCTCGGGCTCGGGCGCCGACGGCTCCGGCAGGTCCCACGCGAACGGCGCCGCGCCCAGCGGGTCCCACGCGGGCGGGGTGCCGCGGTCGAGCGGGTCCGGGCCGAGCGGGTCCTTCACCGGCGCGTCCGGCCCGTCGACCACGCCGTCCTCGGCGGGCGTACGGACCGTCGGCGCCTCCTGCGCCGCCTCGAGCCCGCGCCGGCCCCGGCTGCGGTGCAGCAGGAAGAGCAGGACCAGGACGGCCAGCACGGGGAGGACGACGCTGCCGTCGTTGCCCCAGAACAGGCCGCTGGTCAGGAGCAGGGCCAGGATCAGCCCGGCGAGCACGAGCGGCGGCGGGGTGTGGCCGGAGCTGCGCGCCGCGGTGTCCGTGGCGGCCCCGTCGAGCGGGTCGTCCTTGTCCGCGGCGGGCAACAGGACCCACCCGACGAGGTAGAGCGCGATCCCGATCCCGTAGAAGGCGGAGACGGCGAAGCCGACGCGCACGAGGACCGGGTCGATGTCGTAGCGGCGGGCGAGTGCGGCGGCCACGCCGGCGACCTTGCGGTCCCGTCGCGGCCGCGACGGACGGGTCTCCCACATGTCCCGCAACGTCGTCCCGACGTCGGTGCTGTTCATACCGCCGACCCTCCCCGCCCGCGCGCACCCACGGTATCGGGGAGGACCCCGAGAAGCCCCGGGGACCGACCCCGGTGTCCGGGGTTCCCCCGCGTGTGACGATGGAGCGGTGACCAGCCCCGCCACCCGCGCCGCCCCGCTCGCGCGCCGCCGCTCCGGCCGGCTCCTCGCGGGCGTCGCCGGCGGGGTCGCCGACCACCTCGGCGTGAACGTGCTGTGGGTGCGGGTCGCCTTCGTCGTGCTCGCCGCGGCCAACGGCGCCGGCGTGATCGCCTACGGCCTGCTGTGGGTCTTCGTGCGGCAGGAGGCCGCGGACGTCACCCGGCAGGTCACCGTCAAGGAGCGCCAGCAGGCGATGGGGCTCGCGGCGCTCGGGCTCGGCATCGGCCTGGCCGGGGCGGCGCTGCAGAACCAGGTGGTCGGGTGGATCGTCGGGCCGCTCGGGGTGGCGGCGCTCGGCGCGGCCGTCGTCTGGCGCGAGGCGGACGAGGCCCAACGGCGGCGCTGGACCAGCGGGGCCCGCAGCGGCTTCCTGGGCGGCGGTCGCACCGCGCTGCTGCGGGTCGTGGCGGGCGGGATCTTCGTGGCCGCCGGCATCACCGTGTTCCTGCTCGGCAACCTCGACCTGGGGCAGCTGCAGTTCGGCGTGCTCGCCGTGCTGGCCACGCTGGTCGGCGTCGCCGTGCTCACCGTCCCGTGGTGGGTGCGGCTCGCCCGCGACTTCGGCGAGGAGCGGCGGCAGCGGATCGTCACGGCCGAGCGGGCGGAGATCGCCGCGCACCTGCATGACTCGGTGCTGCAGACCCTCGCCCTGATCCAGAAGCAGTCCCAGGACCCGCGCGAGGTGCAACGCCTGGCCCGCGGGCAGGAGCGCGAGCTGCGGAACTGGCTGTACGGGCCGTCGGGCTACGGTCGTGGGGGCGACCGGCCCGTGCCGCCCGGGGAGACCCTCGCCTCGGCGCTGCAGGCCGCGGCCGCCGAGGTGGAGGACACCTACGCGATCACCGTCAACCCCGTGATCGTCGGCGACCACCCGCTCGACGAGACGGACGGCGACCTGCGCGCCCTGGTCCTGGCCGCGCGCGAGGCGATGGTCAACGCGGCCAAGCATGCCGGGGTGGACGAGGTGAGCGTGTACGCCGAGGTGGAGAGCGGGTCGGAGGACTCGGACGGCTCGGAGGGGACCGAGGTCCACGTGTTCGTCCGCGACCGCGGCAAGGGCTTCGCCCCCGACGCCGTGTCCGAGGACCGGCACGGCCTCGCCGACTCCGTGCACGGCAGGATGGGCCGCCACGGCGGCCGGGTCCGGCTGAGGAGCGCGCCGGGGGAGGGCACCGAGGTGCACCTGGAGATGACGATCGAGGCCGAGCGGGAGGACGCATGAGCGAGCCAGCGGTGACCGGGGCGATCAAGGTCTTCCTGGTCGACGACCACGGCCTCTTCCGCGCCGGCGTCCGCGCCGAGCTGGAGCGCGGGGCCGCGGGGGACCCGCCGATCGAGGTGGCGGGCGAGGCCGGGTCGGTCGACGAGGCCGTCGCCGGCATCGGGCACCTCAAGCCCGACGTCGTGCTCCTCGACGTCCACATGCCCGACGGCGGCGGCGCGGCCGTGCTCGCCCGGGTCCGTCCGGTGCAGCCCGAGGTGGTGTTCCTCGCGCTGAGCGTCTCCGACGCCGCCGAGGACGTCATCGCCGTGATCCGGGCCGGCGCGCGCGGGTACGTCACCAAGACGATCTCCGCACGGGAGCTGGGCGACGCGGTGCGGCGCGTGCGGGCGGGCGACGCCGTGTTCTCGCCGCGCCTCGCCGGCTTCGTGCTCGACGCCTTCTCCGACCGGCCCGGCGCCGCGCCCGCCGTCGACCCCGAGCTCGACCTGCTCACCCGGCGGGAGCGCGACGTGCTGCGGCTCCTCGCCCGCGGCTACGCCTACAAGGAGATCGCGGGCGAGCTCTTCATCTCGGTGAAGACGGTCGAGACGCACGTGTCGAGCGTGCTGCGCAAGACGCAGCTGTCGAACCGCTACGAGCTGTCCCGCTGGGCCTCGGACCGCCGGTTGGTGTGAGGGCGCCCGGGGTCGAGCCGCGCCGAGATGAACCTCAGGGCTGTTCCGGCGGCCCGGATCAGCCCTGAGGTTCACCTCGGCGGACTGCACCGGCAAGGCGGATCGCCGCAGAACGGGGAAGGCCCGCTCCGTGTCGTGGAGCGGGCCTTCGGTCAGTGAGAGATCACTTGCCGCCGAGGAGACCGCCGACGGCCTTGGTCGTGCCCTCGAGGCCGCCCGTGACCGTCTTCGCCGCGCTGCCGGCACCCTCGGAGGTCTCGCGCAGCAGCGAGCCGGAGCCGCCCGAGCTGCCGGAGCTGCCGGAGCCCGAGCTGCCGGAGTCCGAGCTGCCGGAGCCCGAGCTGCCGGAGTCCGAGCTCCGCGAGTCGGAGGAGCTGTCCGAGCCCGAACCCGAGTCGCGCGACCCGGAGGAACGCGAGCCGGTGTCGGAGTCGTCCGAGCCGGAGTCCGACGCGGACTGCGAGCCCGACCGCGAACCCTCCGACTGCGGGCTGCCGGACTGCGAGGCACCGGACTGCGAACCACCGGACTGGGCCTCGGTGGCGCTCGAGCCGGAACCGTTCGAGCCGGAACCCGAGGAGCCGCCCTGCGACCCTCCGCCGAGCAGGCCGCCGACCGCCCCCTGCACCGGAGCCGCGACCGTGTCGACCACGTCCTTCACCGGCGCGGGCGCCGCGCTGGTCACGGTCTCGACCGCGCGCGTGACGGGCGCGAGCGGCGCGGTCTGCTCGACCGCCGAGCCGGCCCGGCCGGCCGCGCCCTGCGCCGCCCGGGCGGCGGGCGCGGGCGAGGCGGGCGTGCCCTGGGTGGCCGCCGAGGTGTCGAGCAGGCCGGTGACCGGCGCGGCCGCCTTCAGCAGCGGGTCGGTGACCGGGCCGGTCGCCTTCAGCAGCGGCCCGGTGAGCGGGGCCGCGGCGGACAGCACCGGGGTGGTGACCGGCTCGAGGACGTCGACGAGCGGCGTCACGGCGGGCTTGAGGGCGTTCGCCACGGGGGCGACGACGTTCCCGGTCACCGGGGCCACGACGTCGTCGACGACCGGTGTGGTGAGCGGGCCGACCGCCCCGGCGAGCGGCGCGACGACCGGCGCCGCGGCCGACGAGACCGCCCCGCCGACGGCACCGACGGTCCCGGTCGCGACCTGCGCGACCGGCTGCACCACGGGCTTCGCGGCGCCGACGACCTGCTGCGCGGTCCGATTGACCGGCTCGAGCACGGGCGCCGCGCTCCGGCCGACGTTCTCGACGACACCGGTGACGCCGCGGGTCACGGGCGCCAGCGGGGCGGCGGCGGTGTCCGCACCGCCCACGACACCGCCGACCGCCTCGGTCACCGGCCTGACGACACCGCCGCCGACGGCCGAGGTCACGGGCTTGACGACGCCGCGGCCGACCGAGTCGGTCACCGGGGTCAGCACCTCGCCGACGGGCTCCGCGACGCTGCCGCCGACCCCACCGACCACGCCACCGACCCCACCGACCACGCCACCGACGATGCTGCCGTCGCCCGACCCGCCGGGACCGCCGGAGCCGGTGCCACCGCCGGTGGACCCGCCGCCTGAGGCGCCGCCCCCGGGGGAGCCGCCGGTGGAGCCGCCGGCGCCGAAGATCGGGGACAGGATGTTCGGGGCCGTCGCGGTGCCGCCCGTGGCCGGCGCGACACCCGCGCCGGTGCCGCCCGCGACGGGGCCGCCGACGACAGGGGCCGCGGCGACCGGGCCGACGAACGTCGCCGCGCCCGTGCCGCCGACCGCCGTTCCGGCGGGGGCACCGCCCAGCGCCGACGCGGTGGCCGGGTCGACCAGCGCCGACGGGAACGCGACCGTCATCCAGGAGGTCGGCGCGGCCTGGCCCGCCTCGAGACCGCCGCCGCTCCCGACCAGGGCGCCCTGGATCCCGTCCCGCAGGGACATGCCGGGGAAGCTGCCGTCCGCGGCGGCCTGGGCCTCGGAGCCGCGGTTCGAGGTCTCGGTGAGGATCGCCGCGGCGAGCACCGAACCGGTGGCCACGAGCGCGCCTGCGGCGACGGCGGCGCGCCGGGCACCGGGGTAACTGCGCCGGCCGAGCTGCGCGGGCCGCGGCTGGATGGGCCGGTCGAGGGCGTGCGGGGCACGGCCCTCGCGCCGCAGGAGCGCGCCGACGGAGATGATCTGGCTGGGTCGCGGGTCCTCGGGGTCCGGCAGCGCGTGGCTGCCCGTCACCGGGGCGTCCTCGAGGTCGTCGTCGAGGCGGTCGAGGTCGTCGAGGTCCGCGAGGTCTGCGAGGTCTGCGAGGTCTGCGAGGTCCTCGAGCTCGTCGGGTTCGGCGACCGGGAGCACGAACGGGTCGTCCGCCGCGTCGACCAGGTCCTCGGGCGCGGGCCGCGGGGCGGGGATCCGCGGCAGCCGGCGGCGGTCGCCGTCGGGCTCGGAGGGGCCCTCCGCGGCGGGCGCGACCGGTGCATCGGCGGCCGCGCGCTGCGCGGGGACACCGCGACGCAGCAGCTCCGCCACCGTGACGGGGTTCTCCGGCGGCAGCGGGTTGCCGACGCGGTGCTCGAACGTGGCCACGACCGGCCGACCTCCTCAGGGAGCGCGGGGAGCGACCCGGACAGGTCTACCGGAGTCACGCGCTGTTCACCAAGTGTCATTCGCCCGCTCATCGCGGGTAGGTCGTTCGGGTGAACCCCGCTCATCGAAGGAGGTCGACCGCTGACCGTGCGGCGACCGGTACGAGATCGTCTACTCGACCTGTTCGCGCAGGTCGGAAGGGTCTGCCGGCCCGTCGGCAGGCCTTCACGGGGCGTGACGAGAGGGCCGCGGGTCATGACGTAGCGTCACGTCACGACTCGGACACATTCCGTGCCCGGCCCCCGCTCAGCGGGAGGTCGGGTACTTCGCGCGCTCCTGCTGCAGGCCGCGGTAGCCCACGACGCCGCCGCCGGCCGCGAGCAGCATGCCGATGACGTCGGCCGTGAGGCTCGGGCCGCTCGTGATGAGCAGGCCGAGCAGCGCGACGCCGGTGGCACCGGCCGCGACCGGGAGGCGGGTGCGGGTGTAGGCGGCGATCTCGGCGCCGGCCGCGCCCTTCTTCTTGGCGGCGTTGTTCAGCATCGCCACGTAGCCGACGTGGCCGAGGGCGGCCAACAGCCCGATCAGAGCGATCAGCGAGAAGACGATCCCCATGGACACCACAGTGCCACGGCCGGGCCCCTCCGTGCGGGCGATTCGCCGGGCGGCGACGCGCTCCTCAGCGTGGCCTCAGCCGCCGCGACCGGCGGCCCGCCTCAGCGCGCGCCGAGCCGCCCGCGCCCGAGGCGCAGCAGGAGCATGGCGAGCTCGCGGCCCTCGGCACCGAGCTCGCGGAAGCGGGAGAGGACCGTGATCTCCCGGCTGTAGACGATCCGCGGCCCACCGGCCGCCATCCGCGCCGAGCCGATCCGCTGCGAGACCTCGGTGCGCCGCTTGACCAGGCGCAGGATCTCGGCGTCGAGGTGATCGATCTCCTTGCGGAGCTCGGCGATCTCGGCGTCGGTCGGGGCCGGGGCGGGGACCTCGGCGGCGGTGTGGTCGTCGGTCACGGACATCGGTCTACTCCTCACGAGGGGCGTCCACCGACCCCGGACAGTAAGAAGCCCCGGGTCCGTGGACTCCGGGGCGTCGGGTCTGCTGCGTCAGCGGGCGACGGGTGCCGGAATCCGGTACCCGTAGAAAAATCGTCCCGTCGACGAGGTGCGGTGCACGCGGACAGTCTGCCACACGGCGCGCGGCCGTGCGCCGATTCCGGTTCCGTCGGGGGACGGCGGTACCGTGTTCGACACGATGAGCGCTCTGTTCGAACTTCCCGCCCAGGCTCCTGTCGAGCCGAAGACGAAGCGCGGCGCGGCACTGCTGGAGGGGCTGAACCCCAAGCAGCGCGAGGCCGTCACGCACGCGGGGAGCCCGCTGCTGATCGTCGCGGGGGCGGGGTCGGGGAAGACCCGGGTGCTCACCCACCGGATCGGCTGGCTGCTCGCCGAGCGGAGCGTCCACCCGGGCGAGATCATGGCGATCACCTTCACCAACAAGGCCGCGGCCGAGATGAAGGAGCGGGTCGACGGGCTGGTCGGCCGCCGGTCGCAGGCCATGTGGGTGTCGACCTTCCACTCCATGTGCGTGCGGATCCTGCGCCGCGAGGCCAAGCACCTGGGCGTGCGCAGCGCCTTCTCGGTGTACGACGCGGACGACACCCGCCGGCTGATCGGGATCGTTGCGCGGGACCAGGAGCTGGACCCGAAGAAGTTCGCCGCCCGGTCGCTGGCCGCGCAGATCTCGAACCTGAAGAACGAGCTGATCACGGCGGAGGACTTCGCCCAGCGCGCGGGCAACGAGCACGAACGCCGGGTCGCGCAGGTCTACGCGACCTACCAGGAGCGGCTCCGCCAGGCCAACGCCTTCGACTTCGACGACCTGATCATGGAGACGGTCGCGCTGCTGCAGCGGATGCCCGCCGTGGCCGAGTACTACCGGCGCCGCTTCCGGCACGTGCTGGTCGACGAGTACCAGGACACCAACCACGCGCAGTACGCGCTGGTCCGCGAGCTGGTCGCGCCGGCGACCGCGGGCGCGGTGCCGGCCGAGCTGTGCGTGGTCGGCGACTCGGACCAGTCGATCTACGCCTTCCGCGGCGCGAACATCCGCAACATCGTCGAGTTCGAGCAGGACTTCCCGAGCGCGACCACGGTCCTGCTCGAACAGAACTACCGCTCCACGCAGACCATCCTGTCCGCGGCCAACTCGGTCATCGCCCGCAACCCGAACCGCCGCGACAAGCGGCTGTGGTCGGAGCAGGGCGACGGGGAGAAGATCGTCGGCTACGTCGCCGACAACGAGCACGACGAGGCGAGCTTCGTCGGGCAGGAGATCGACCGGCTCGTCGACTCCGGGGAGTTCCGCAACTCCGACATCGCCGTCTTCTACCGGACCAACGCCCAGTCCCGTGTCTTCGAGGACGTGTTCCTGCGGATCGGGCTGCCGTACAAGGTCGTCGGCGGCGTGCGGTTCTACGAGCGCAAGGAGATCCGGGACGCGCTGGCCTACCTGCGCGTGCTGTCCAACCCGGAGGACACGGTCAGCCTGCGGCGGATCCTCAACGTGCCCAAGCGCGGCATCGGGGACCGGGCCGAGGGACTGGTCGCGGACTACGCCGAGCGGCAGCGGATCTCGTTCAGCCAGGCGCTGCGGGTCGCGGCGGAGGAGCCCGAGAAGCTGCCCGAGCTCGCCACCCGGAGCCAGCGCAACATCGCCGGGTTCCAGCGGATGCTCGACGAGCTGCGCGAGGGCGTCGACCGCGGCGACGAGACCGCCGAGATCCTCGAGAACGTCTACGGCCGCACCGGCTACACCGAGGCCCTCGAAGCCAGCGAGGACCCGCAGGACGGCACCCGGCTGGAGAACCTCGCCGAGCTCGTCACGGTCGCCCGGGAGTTCGCCGGGGACGCGGCCGTCGCGGACCTGGACGACAGCGACGTCGAGGTGGGCGCCCCCGAGCCCGGCTCGCTCGCGGCGTTCCTGGAGCGGGTCGCGCTGGTGGCGGACGCCGACTCCATCCCGGACGACGACCAGGGCATGGTCACCCTGATGACGCTGCACACGGCGAAGGGCCTGGAGTTCCCGGTCGTGTTCCTCACCGGCTGGGAGGACGGGATCTTCCCGCACATGCGCACGCTCGGGGACCCGGACGAGATGGCCGAGGAGCGCCGGCTGGCCTACGTCGGTATCACCCGCGCCCAGCAGCGGCTGTTCCTGTCCCGGGCGATCGTGCGGTCCGCCTTCGGCCAGCCGAGCACCAACCCGGCCTCGCGGTTCCTCGACGAGGTCCCGGCCGATCTCGTCGACTGGGCACGATCCGAGCCGGAGCGGCCGTCGGCGCCGGTGGGCCGGTTCGGGTTCGGCCGGCGGTCCACGGCCACCGACCGCGGGGACTGGAAGGTCCCGCAGCGCGCGCTGAACGCCGAGCTGCACCTCGAGGTGGGGGACCGGGTCAACCACGACAAGTACGGGCTCGGCACGGTCGTCGCGTCCGACGGCGTGGGCCCGCGGGCCACCGTGACGATCGACTTCGGCAGCGCCGGCACGGTGCGGCTGATGCTGATCGGCGGCGTCCCGATGCAGAAGCTCTGACGACCGCGTTCGCCGGCACCGCGGGCGCCGCGCTGGCCGGAAGCGGTCCGGGCTGGTGATCGTGGGTCGGGGTCGGGGTCGGGGTCGGGGTCGGGGTCGGGCACGCCACGATCGGCGTCGCGCTGGTCTGGCTCACCGGTCGGGACTGCTTCCGGCCGCGGACGGCGCAGATCGGTCCGAAGCGGCGATCACCCCCGACGCCGCCCCCAGTCCGCCACACCCCCCGGCCCACGATTACTGCCCGGGACCGCTTTCGGCCGCGGGTGGTGCCGAAGCGTCCGAACCGGCGATCGCCCCCGACGCCGCCCCCAGCCCCGCCACAGCCCCCGGCCACGATCACCGCCCGGGCCCGCTACCGGCGCGGATGGCGCGGATGGCGCGGATGGCGCGGATGGCGCGGATGGCGCGGATGGCGCGGATGGCGCGGATGGCGCGGATGGCGCGGATGGCGCGGAACTGTCCGAGCCGGCGATCACCGCCGACACCGACTCGGGCCTCACCACACCGGAGGCGCGGGAGCAGTCTGGGGGGTGCTCACCGGCCGCCTCCGAGAGCGCGACCTCGCGGGTTCGGCGCACGACCGCGTCGCCCAGAACGGCCTTCGGATCGCGTCAGGGAATCATGACGCGTTCGAAGTCGCTCTCGGATCGCGTCATGGAACCATGTTGCGCGGCTAGTCGGGGGAGTTCGCCCCGTCGCCGACGACGCGCAGGCCCATGGCCTGCAGGATCGGCAGCGGGTTCATCTTGTTCTTGGCCGCGTCCCAGATCTCGAAGTGCAGGTGCGGGCCGGTGGACTGGCCGCGGTTGCCGACCTCGGCGATCTCCTCGCCGGCCGACACCGTCTGCCCGACGCTGACGAGCGAGCGGTTGATGTGCCCGTAGACGCTGCGGGTGCCGTCGGCGTGCCGCAGCACGACCCACATCCCGAAGCCGCTGGCCGGCCCGGACTCCTCCACGACGCCGTCGGTGAAGGCGAAGATCGGGGTGCCGATCGGGGCCGCGAGGTCGATGCCGTAGTGCGTGACGCCCCAGCGGGCGCCGAAGCCGGAGGTGAACCGGCCGGTGGTCGGCAGGACGTAGGCCTCGCCGTGCTCCAGCACCGCCTGCGGGGCGCCGCTCGAGAGGGCGGCGTTGATCTGCCGGGCGGTCGCGGCGATCCGGGTGCCGATGTCGACGGCCTTGGTGAGGCTCGCGACGTCGAGCTCGGACTTCTCGTCGAGCACCGGCAGCGCCTGCGGCGAGGAGCCGGTCAGCTGGTCGGCGCCGATGGCCTGCGCGGCCGGCGTGGCCGGGTCGATCGAGTCCGCGGTGGGCCCGGCGATCTCGTCCGCGACCGGCAGCATCGCGTTGGCGGCGAGCTTCTCGTAGGGGTCCGCGGCCACGGCGGGGCCGGCGAGCGCCGTGAGCATCGTCTGCCCGGCGGCGACCAGCGCGCCGCCCGCACAGGCGGCGACGGTCGCGCGCACGCGCAGCGACACGGCGGGCGGCGCCGGAAGCCGGTGTCCCGCGCGCACCGTCGCGCGGGGGGTCGCGACGTGCTCGGGGACCGGTCGGGCGCCGCGTGGGGAGCGGTGGCGCAAGACCTGCCCTTCTCTTCGTGCCGGGCCTCCGGGGCGCGCCGGCGTGGGTTCGGGGAAACCCTTCGGCACCGTTCGGGGTCGGCGCCGCGCCGTCGTGATCGCTCCGTGACACGGACGGCTCGAACCTAGCGGGCCGTCCCCGCCGCGTCCAACCCGACCCCCGGGTGTGCGCCGGGTGCCGCCGATCGGACGACCACTGGTCAGGACGCGGGCGAGGAACGCTCACCCTGCGTCGCAGCAATCCGTTCGCGACGCCGCCGGCGCTGGCGAAAAGGGTGGATCGGTAGCTCTCCGCGACTGGCCAGCCCGCTCACCACGGCGTGCACCGTGCGCGGGTCGACGGGCAGGGCGAGGTGTCCGACGTCGTCGAGCTCCAGCTCCGTCACGTCGAGGTCGGGGTGGCGCAGCCGGGCGTTGCGCTGCGGCACGACCATCTGGTCCATCCGGCTCCAGACCACGACGAACCGGGTCGTGCAGTCCGGGGCGGGCGCGGCCAGCTCCGCCATCACCTCGGACCCGGGGCGCAGCTGCCGGGCGAGCGGGGTGGGCAGCAGGTACGCGGTGTTGGTGCCGGTGTGCGGGCTGCCCAGCGTGACGAGCGAGTCGACGAACGCGGACCCGCCCAGGCGCTGCACGTAGTACCGCGCGATCACGCCGCCGAGCGAGTGCCCGACGATGTGCACCTTGTCGGCACCCGTGGCCTCGCGCAGCCGTTCGACGTGCTCGCCGACCGCGCGGGCGGCGCTGCGCAGGTCGTCGGTGAGGAGGCTGTAGTTGATGGCGAGCACGGCGCCGAAGCCGCGCTTGCGCAGGGCACGCCGGAACACGGTGAACACCGAGCGGTTGTCCATGATCCCGTGGATCAGCAGGACGGGGGTGCCGGCCGCCTCCACGTCGGCGCAGACGAAGCTGCGCTGGACCGGGTGGAGGTCGTCCGTGCGGTAGTGGGAGCGCGGCCGGATCGTCTCGCCGGCGAGCCCGACGGGATAGAGCGCGACGTGCGCGGCGAGCCAGGCGCTCTCCAGCACCAGGCCCCGCAGCCCGGCCGGCGAGGTGAAGGTCCGCGCGGCGTACCCGGCCGCCTCACCGGCGTCGGCCAGCGCCCGGCCCATGACGGAGCGTGCACCGTCGGCCGTCCTGACCAGGCGGTGCAGTCCCTGCCGGACCGACGCCACGAGGCCACGATAAGGGGACCTTCAGGGATCTGCCGGGTAACGCGGCGGAAATATGCCGAACGGCCGCGTGACGCCCTACCCGACCGACGAGGCAGCCGAACGGAGCAATCCGGCTCGGCAGTCGGAGCAGTTCGGGCGCGAAGCAGGGCCGGAGCGTCGCGGGGTGCACGCCGGTGCTCGTCGCCCCGGGTGAGGCGCTTCTCGAACGCTCATCCGTGGTCACGCACCGTCGTCGCCGCGCCCGGTGGGGAACCACCCGCCTGCCGCGGCCCGACCGGGTGAGGCGCCCGCCCCGCACGGACGACGCGTTGGTCACACACGGGCGCGAGCACGGGCCCGATCCGCCAGGCACGACGGGTGTCCGGAAGATTGACGGAGGGCCCGGTGAGGCAGCTCACCTGGGCGGATGTCATGAAGGTGCAGGGGCGTCGCTAGGGTCCAACGTCGGAGTAGGTCTCTACGTGCGGGCACCTCGCAGGGCGGGCACGGCTTCGCCGCGTCCCTGGTCCCTCGCGACGCTTGCCGGCACAGCGACGTGAATCGGGAGAGCCGAGTGGACCTGTACGAGTACCAGGCGAAGGACCTCTTCGCCGCCCACGGAGTCCCGGTGCTTCCGGGCAAGACGGTGGACACGGCCGAGGCCGCCGAGGCCGCGGCCGCCGAGCTGGGCACCGCGGTCGTGGTGAAGGCCCAGGTCAAGACGGGTGGGCGCGGCAAGGCCGGCGGTGTGAAGCTGGCCGAGACGCCCGCCGAGGCCAAGGAGAAGGCGACCGCCATCCTCGGTCTGGACATCAAGGGCCACACGGTCCACCAGGTGCTGGTCACCACCGCGTCGGACATCAGCGAGGAGTACTACTTCTCCTTCCTGCTCGACCGGTCGAACCGCACCTTCCTGGCCATGTGCTCGGCCGAGGGCGGCATGGAGATCGAGCAGCTCGCCGTCGAGCGCCCGGAGGCGCTGGCGCGCATCCCGATCGACGCGATCGCGGGCGTGGACAAGGCCAAGGCGGACGAGATCGTGGCCGCCGGCAAGATCCCGGCCGAGGTGGCCGACCAGGCGTCCGACGTGATCGTGAAGCTCTGGGAGACCTTCGTCGCCGAGGACGCGACCCTGGTCGAGGTCAACCCGCTGGTGCGCGACCCCGAGAACAAGGTCATCGCGCTCGACGGCAAGGTCACCCTGGACGGCAACGCCGACTTCCGGCACCCGCAGCACGCGGAGCTGGTCGACGAGCGCACCGAGAACGCGCTCGAGGCGAAGGCCAAGGCCAAGGGCCTGAACTACGTCAAGCTCGAGGAGGGCTCGGTCGGCATCATCGGCAACGGCGCGGGCCTCGTGATGAGCACGCTCGACGTCGTCGCCTACGCCGGCGAGAAGCACGGCGGCCAGAAGCCCGCCAACTTCCTCGACATCGGCGGCGGCGCGTCGGCGCAGGTCATGGCCAACGGTCTCGACGTCATCCTGGGCGACCCGGACGTCAAGAGCGTCTTCGTCAACGTCTTCGGCGGCATCACCGCCTGCGACGCCGTGGCCAACGGCATCGTCGAGGCGCTGAAGATCCTCGGCGACGGCGCCACCAAGCCGCTGGTCGTCCGGCTGGACGGCAACAACGTCGTCGAGGGCCGCAAGATCCTCGACGACGCCAACCACCCCCTGGTCACGCAGGTGGCCACGATGGACGACGCGGCCGACAAGGCCGCCGAGCTGGCTGCGGGAGCCTGAGACAATGTCGATCTTCCTGAACGAGAACTCCAAGGTCATCGTCCAGGGCCTCACCGGCTCCGAGGGGACCAAGCACGCCACCAAGATGCTGGCGGCGGGCACGAACATCGTCGGCGGCGTGAACGCGCGCAAGGCCGGCACCACCGTCTCCATCGGCGGCAAGGAGCTGACGGTGTTCGGCACCGTCGAGGAGGCCATCAAGGAGACCGGGGCGGACGTCTCGGTCATCTTCGTGCCGCCGAAGTTCGCCAAGGACGCCGTGATCGAGGCCATCGACGCCGCGATCCCGCTGGCCGTCGTCATCACCGAGGGCATCCCGGTCCACGACTCCGCCTACTTCTGGGCGCACGCCGTGGCCAAGGGCAACAAGACGCGGATCATCGGCCCGAACTGCCCCGGCATCATCTCGCCGGGCAAGTCGAACGCGGGCATCATCCCGGCCGACATCGCGGGCCCCGGCCCGATCGGCCTGGTGTCCAAGTCCGGCACGCTGACCTACCAGATGATGTACGAGCTCAAGGAGTTCGGCTTCTCCACGGCGATCGGCATCGGCGGCGACCCGGTCATCGGCACCACGCACATCGACGCCCTCGAGGCGTTCGAGGCGGACCCCGAGACCAAGGCGATCGTGATGATCGGCGAGATCGGCGGCGACGCCGAGGAGCGCGCCGCCGCGTTCATCAAGGAGAACGTGACGAAGCCGGTCGTCGGCTACGTCGCGGGCTTCACCGCCCCCGAGGGCAAGACGATGGGCCACGCGGGCGCGATCGTGTCCGGCTCGGCCGGCACCGCGGCCGCCAAGAAGGAGGCCCTCGAGGCCGCCGGTGTGAAGGTCGGCAAGACGCCGTCCGAGACCGCCGCCCTGATGAAGGAGATCATCGCGTCCCTGTGACGCCCTGACCTCGATCTTTCCGACGCGCGGGCCCCGGGAACCCTCCCGGGGCCCACGCGTTGTCGTGTCGGGGGACGCGGGCCGACCGAAGCCGTCCGCGGCCGTCGGCTAGCGTCGCCCCGGTTCCACGAGAACGGGCAAGGGAGTGGTCATGAGCCAGACCGGAGCGAGTCCGGAGCCGGCGACCGGGGAGGCACCGGCGCCGCTGCAGGGTCCCGCGCGCACCCTCGTCATGGCGGGGGCCGGGCTGGCACTCGTCGTCTACCTGCTCGGCTTCTTCTCCCCGCTGAGCAGCCTGCTGTACGGGCCGTCGCTGGTGCTGGCGGGCGGCCTGCTCGCCGCGGCGGCGCTGCTGCCGCGGGCGGCGGGGAAGGTGCTCGTGCCGGGGGCGGTGATCGCCGTCGTCGGTTTCCTGTCGCTGGTGCAGGTCGCCGTGGCGGCGGCGCAGTTCGCCGTCGGCGGCATCGAGATCGTGGCGCTCGTGCTCGCGTTCCTCGCGGCCGCGGCGCTGGGCGGCGCGGTGCTGATGGAGGCCGGGCTGCTGAGCATGCCCGCGCGCAAGCCGCAGCAGGCGCCGCAGGGCTACGGCCAGCAGTACGGTCCCTACGGCCAGCAGTACGGCGGATACCCGCCGCCCGGGCAGGGCGGGGGCTACGTCCAGCAGCCCGGACCGGGTGGCCAGTACGGCTACGGCTGGTCGCCGCAGGGTCCGCCGCCGCAGCAGGCGCCGTACGGCCAGCCGCAGGGCTACGAGGGCGGACCGTGGGGCCAGCCGCAGCCCGGGCCCGGTCAGCAGGGGCCGTCCGGCCAGCCGGGGCCGGCGCAGGTCCCCGGTCAGCAGGGTCCCCAGCCCGGCCCGCAGGCGGGCCAGGGGCAGCCGCAGACCGGGTGGGCCGGCGCGACCGAGTCCGGTGCGCCGTCGCCGACGCCGCCGGGCGGGCAGCCCAGTGAGCTGGAGCAGACGCGGATCGAGTCGCCCCGTGGGGGCGATGAGCAGGGCAGCGGCCGGCACGGGCGGGCCGAGGCCGACCGCACCACCCGGATCCCGACCGAGGGCGAGCGCCGCAGCGAGAGCTGAGCACTCCCCGGCAGGGGGTGCTGTCCCGCGAGTCGGGAGTTCTGGCACCGCGAGTCGGGGGTTCTGGCACCGCGAGTCGGGGGTTCCGGTAGCGCGAGTCGGGGGTTCCGGTAGCGCGAGTCGGGGGTTCCGGTAGCGCGAGTCGGGGGTTCTGGCACCGCGAGTCGGGGGTTCCGGTAGCGCTAGTCGGGCTGTGGCTTCGGCGAGTCGCGCTGTGGGCTTCGGCGAGTCCGGGCCGGGCGTCGGCGAAGCGTGCCCTGAGCGTCGGCGAGGAGTGCTCCGAGCTTCGGCGAGGCGGGACCTCCCGCACCGGGGGGTGGCGTCCGCCCGCACCCCGGCGGCCCCGGCGTGGCGGCCTGACTCCCGGCGCCCGCGCTGCGACGCTGGCGGGGTGACCCGTTCGCTGCGTGCCCCGGACCGTGCGGAGGAGGAGCCGGACGTCGCGACCGACGCGGCCGAGACGTCCGGGCCGGAGGTCCCCGAGGGCCTCGACCGGCTCCGCATCGTCCTCGCCGCGGCGATGGGCACCGTGCTGGTCAGTTACGCGATGCTCGTGCCCGCGGCCCTGCTCGTGGTGCTCGCGGGCGGCGGCGCGGACAGCTCCGTCGACGGGGCATTCGCCGCCGCCATCCCGCTCTGGCTGGCGGCCCACCTCATCCCGCTGGCGCTGGAGGGGCAGCCGCTGAGCGTGCTGCCGCTGCTCCCGACGGTGGCGGTGATCGTCGTCGTCGCGTGGGGCGCGCGGTGGGCGGCCCGACGGCTGGGGTGCCGGATCCGGCAGGACGCCGGCGCGGTCGTCGCCGCCTCGGCCGGTGCACACGCGGCCGTCGCGGTGCTCGGCAGCGCCCTGCTGCCGACTTCGGCCGCGGTCGGCGCCGCCCCCTGGGCGGCGATGCTCGGCGCGGGGCTGATCGCCGCGGTCGGTGCCGGGATCGGCGTACTGCGCGCCTGCGGTCTGCCGGCGGACTGGCGGGAGCGGCTGCAGGGCTGGCCGGCCGCCGGACTCGCGGCCGCAGCGGTCGGCGGCGCCGCGCTCCTGCTCGCCGGTGCACTCGCCGTTCTGGTGGGGCTCGTCGTCGGGGCCGGCCGGGTGCACGGCCTCTACCAGGCGTTGGCGCCGACGGGCGGTGCGGCTCTGGGGATGACGCTGCTGGGCCTGGCCTACCTGCCGAACGCCGCGATCGCCGGCGCGTCCTGGTTGCTGGGCCCGGGCGTCGACGTCGGGCTCGGGGCGTGGACGCCGTTCGGCGGCGCACCCGCCCCGCTGCCCCCGTTCCCGCTGCTCGGGGCCCTGCCGACGGTGCCGTCGCCGGCCTGGGCCGTCGTCGCGGTGATCGTGCCGGTCGGGATCGGGCTGGTCGTCGGCGGGATCTGCCGGACCGTGCTGGGCCCGGAGTCCACGCTGCCGGAGCGGATGCGGGCGGTCGCGGTTGCGGCGGGCACCCTCGCCCTGGTCGCGGCGCTCATCGCCAGCCTGGCCGGCGGGCGGTTGGCGGCGGGGCGGTACGACCCGGTCGCGATGCCCGCCTGGCTCGTCCTGCTCGCGGTCGTGGTGTGGATCGGCGGGCCCGCGGCGGTCCTCGCGCTGGTGCAGCGGGGTGGCCCCGGGCCGGAGGAGGTCCGGGACGACGAGGAGCTCGGCTGGTACCGGGACGGGTACGGGGCCGAGGAGGAGGTCGCCGCCGGGGAGGGCGGCCCGGCCGAGGCGGTTCGCGAGGACGGTGCGCCTGATCAGGTCGAGGACGGGGACGACTGGGACCGCGCCGACGATGCCGACGACTCGGAGGACGGGGCGAACGGGCCCGGGCGCGCCGAGGGCTCCGACGGCCCTGAACGTACCGAGGGCTCCGATGCCTCCGACGGGTTCGGCGACTCCGGTGAGCCCGACGAGTTCAGTGGCTCTGCTGGCTCCGCCCGCCGCGACGGCTCGGGGCGCGGCGAGGCTTCGGAGGGCGAGGCGGCCGATCGCGCTGGCCACGGTCGCAATGATGCTGCCAGCGGTCCGGCCGCCCACGATCCGAACGGCGCCGCCGGCGCTGAGGGCGCTGACGCCGCCGGCGCTGAGGGCGCTGAGGGCGCTGACGCCGCCGGCGCTGAGGGCGCTGCAGGCGCGAAGCAGCGCGTCGACGATGTGGTGGGCAGGGACTCGTCGTCTGAGGCCGACCCAGCCGAGGATGCGGCGCCCGACCGGGAGGACGTGCCACGCAGCCGGGCATCCGGCAGCTCGCGCAGCCGGGACGGTCGCGCTCGCACCGGCCGCGGGCGGGCGGTGGAGCGCGCTCGCGCCCGTCGGCAGGAGCGCAGCAACGGCACCCGCAGCCGTCCGGTCCGCTTCCGCCCGGGTGCTGCGCAACCCCCGGCGCTTCGCGCCGTCGAGGACCTTGCGCCTGACGCGAACCGTAAGGTCGTCGAGAACAAGGCCGAGCTCGTCGAGGAGCGCCTCGTATCGTCCGCTCCAGCCGGGGGCACCGAGTCCGACGAGCGATCCGAGCGCGGGAACGGGGAGGACCACGCGGACCGGCCCGAGCGCGCCGAGCCGACCGAGCCCGCCGAGGCTTCCGCGGGCCGGGCCGCCCCCGCGCAGCCCACCGAACCCGAGCCACGCCCGCGCACGGTGGGTGAGCTCGTCGCCCTGCGGGCGAGGCAGGCGGAAGAACGTGCGGCCCGCGAGGCCGAGGAACGCGACAGCGACGCTCCATGATCCCCATCCGGAGTCGGCACTGCGGCCCGGCGTCCTCGTTCGGACGGTGCTCCCACCACGTCACAACCCTTGATCCACGTCCGGGCAGCGGGACGCTCGCTTCCCGAACGTCTCCCTGCCCGCACGCGGATCACGGCCTCCTGACTGGATCGGGGCAGGTCCTCGCGCTGTGACCGCCGTCGCGGCCTAGGCTGGAGGGGTCCGTCAGAGCCGCCCGCCCGAGGAGATCCGTGCCCGCCCCGACGAGCGCACAGCCCACGTCGCGGGACGGCCCACCCGGGCGCGCCCGCCTGGTGGTGCTCGCCTCGGGCTCCGGCACCCTGCTGCAGGCCTTGCTCGACGCCGCGCTCGATCCGGCCCACCCGGCGGAGGTCGTCGCCCTCGGGACCGACCGGCCGGGCGTCGAGGCGCTGAACCGGGCCACCCGCTCCGGCGTCCCCACCTTCACCGTGCGGCCCGCCGAGCACCCGGACCGCCCGGCGTGGGACCGCGCGCTGCTGGCCGCCGTCCTGGAGCACCGGCCGGACCTCGTCGTCAGCGCGGGGTTCATGCGGATCCTCGGGGCGCCGTTCCTCGACGGCATCGGCCGCCCCATCATCAACACCCACCCGGCGCTGCTGCCCGCGTTCCCCGGCGCGCACGCCGTCCGCGACGCCCTCGCCCACGGCGTCACGGTCACCGGGACCACCGTCCACCTGGTCGACGCCGGCGTGGACACCGGGCCGATCCTGGCCCAGGAGGCCGTCCCCGTGCTGCCCGGCGACACCGAGGCCGTGCTGCACGAACGCATCAAGATCGCGGAGCGGCGGTTGCTCGTGGCCACCGTCGCGACGCTGGGTACCGGAAAGACGCTGTGCAACCGAGAGGCGAGAGTCCAGTGAGCGAACGCAGGCCGGTCAAGCGGGCCCTGATCAGCGTCTACGACAAGGCCGGGCTGCTCGACCTGGCGACCGGGCTGCACGCGGCGGGCGTGGAGATCGTCTCGACCGGCTCGACCGCGCAGCGGATCGCCGACGCCGGGGTGCCCGTCACGCCCGTCGAGGAGCTGACCGGGTTCCCCGAGTGCCTCGACGGCCGGGTCAAGACCCTGCACCCGCGCGTGCACGCCGGCCTGCTCGCCGACACCCGTAAGCCGGAGCACCTCGAACAGCTCGAGCAGCTGGGCATCGCGCCGTTCGACCTGCTCGTCTCGAACCTGTACCCGTTCACCGAGACCGTGGCCTCGGGCGCGACGCCGGCGGAGTGCGTCGAGCAGATCGACATCGGCGGGCCCGCGATGGTCCGGGCGTCGGCGAAGAACCACGACAGCCTCGCCGTGATCACCGACCCGGCGAAGTACGCCTGGGCGCTCGAGCAGATCGCCGCCGGCGGGTTCGTGCTGGAGGACCGGCGCCGGCTCGCGGCCGAGGCGTTCCGGCACACCGCGGCCTACGACGTCGCCGTCGCCTCCTGGATGGGATCGGTGCTGGTCGGCGGCGAGTCGGCCTTCCCGGAGTGGGCGGGCGCGACGTGGACCCGCAAGGCCACCCTGCGCTACGGCGAGAACCCGCACCAGGCCGCCGCGATCTACACCTCCGAGGCCGGCGGGTCCGGGCTGGCGCGCGCCGAGCAGCTGCACGGCAAGGAGATGTCCTACAACAACTACGTCGACGCCGACGCCGCCTGGCGCGCCGCGCACGACCACGGCGACCGGCCGGCCGTCGCGGTGATCAAGCACGCCAACCCGTGCGGGATCGCGGTGGGTGCCGACGTCGCCGAGGCCCACCGCAAGGCCCACGCCACCGACCCGGTCAGCGCGTACGGCGGCGTGATCGCGACCAGCCGCGAGGTGTCGGTCGAGATGGCGCAGCAGGTCAAGGACATCTTCACCGAGGTCGTGGTGGCCCCCGGGTTCGCGCCGGAGGCGCTGGAGATCCTGCGGTCGAAGAAGAACATCCGGCTGCTGCGGATCGACGGCGAGGTCGCCCGGCACGGCGCCGAGATCCGCCCGATCAGCGGCGGCCTGCTGATGCAGCAGCGCGACGCGGTCGACGCCCCGGGCGACGACCCCTCCTCCTGGAAGCTGGTCGCCGGCGAGGCCGCGGACGAGCAGACCCTCGCCGACCTGGCCTTCGCCTGGCGCGCCTGCCGCGCGGTGAAGTCCAACGCGATCCTGCTCGCGTCGGACGGGGCGGCGGTCGGTGTCGGGATGGGGCAGGTCAACCGGGTCGACTCCTGCCGGCTCGCGGTCAGCCGGGCCGGGGAGCGGGCGCGCGGCGCGGTCGCGGCCTCCGACGCCTTCTTCCCCTTCCCCGACGGCCTCGAGGTGCTGATCGAGGGCGGCGTCAAGGCCGTCGTGCACCCGGGCGGCTCGATCCGGGACGACCAGGTCACCGCCGCGGCCGCGGAGGCGGGCGTGACGCTCTACCTCACCGGCACCCGGCACTTCGCCCACTGATCCCGCCGGCGGGCGCCCTCACGCCCGCACGCCCTGATCGTTCCGAGTGTGACGGCGATGTCGCGGCTGCGGCTGTCCCGTAGCACTCGGAATGATCATGTGGGTGATGATGGGCCTTCGCACGGGCCGTGATCGTTTCAAGCGGGACGCTGCTGTCGGGCGGGCAGCGGTGCTGCGGCGTTCAGATCGATCATGCGGCCCGAGCGGGCACCCGGCCGTGATCATTCCGAGTGTGACGCGGCTGTTGCGCCAGCAGCAGTGCGGGAGCGCTGGGGTTGATCACCTGGCTGGTGATCGGGTCGGGCGCGACGCAGAGGGCCGTGATCGTTTCGAGCGTGACGGTGCGGTCATCGCGGCTGTTGCCCGGTAGCGCTCGGAGCGATCATGGGCTGGTGAGCGGTGTGAGCATCAGCCGAACCATGATCTTCCGAGTGTGACGCGGCTGCTGTGCCGGCAGCTGTGCGCCAGCGCTCGGATTGATCGCGCGGCCGGTGCTCAACTGAGCGCCTGTCGTGATCGTTCCGAGTGTGACGGTGCTGTCGTGGCGTGAGCAGAGCGGTAGCGCTCGGATCGATCAAGCGGTTGTGATCGGCCTGAGTGGCACCGTGTTGCTGTCGGTGTCGCAGTGAAGTGTCGCTCGAAACGATCACGTGCGCGGCCCCTCCGGGTCCACCCGATCGCGGGTTGAGGGCGTCGGTGGACTGAGCTAGAGTTCGAACAAAAGTTCGAACGCCGTCTTCCCCGCGGTGTGCCCGTCGTGCGGGGGAGGTGTGTCGTGAGCTGCCGTCAGGCTGCCCGCGTCGTCCGTGTCTCAGTCGTCCGTGTCTCAGTCGCCCGCGTCTCAGCGAGTCGCGTCCCAGCGCGCCGCGTTCCGGTGTCGCGGGCGGTGCCGGTGCAGCTGCGCTGGCCGCGGCGTGTCTGCCGGCGACCGTTCCACCCCGGCACATCCGCTCCGCACCCCGGCACATCCGCTCCGCACCCCGGCACATCCGCTCCGCACCCCGGCACATCCGCTCCGCACCCCGGCACATCCGCTCCGCACCCTGGTACATCCGCTCCGCGCTCTGGCACACCCGCTCCGCACCCCGAGCACCCGTTTCGCGTGGCGGCGCTCGGGCAGCAACCCGCACACCCGTTTCTCCCTGCCGCGTCCAGTCGGCAGCCCGCACACCCCTTTCGCCCTCACACACCCGCTCCGACCTGCTCGTACACCCGGAGTGGCGCCGTACAGGTCGTCGACAGGGTGTGCGACTGCAGCAGAGGGTGTGCCGGGTCTCTGCTCCCGCCACGTCGGCCCGCCCCGCTCCGGACGGCGGTGCGCCGTGAGTGAGGCCTGGGCGCTCGAGGCGGCGTTCGACACGGATCCCTGGCCGGTCGACGGGCCGGGGCACGGGGAGGGCGAGGACCCGGAGGGCGGCGTGATCGTGGGGAGCGGTCGCCCGCCCGCCGACCCGCGCACCCGGAACCTGCGGGTCCACGGAGCGGGGCGTCCGGTCCGGTCCGGCCGTCCGGCGGGTTCGGGAGGGTCGGGCGGGGAGAGCGCCGCCGAGCGGCTCGCGACGGCCCGCGGGCTGCTGCGGCGGATGGAGAACCGGTCCTCCGTGGCGGCCCGTCCCGCGCCGACGCCGGGCGACGACGGGCGGGTCCTCCCGGTCGTCGCCCCGCTGGCTCCGCTGCTGCCCGGGGGCGGGCTGCGGCGCGGCTCCACCGTGTCGGTCTCGACCGGCCCGGGATCGACGTCCCTGCTGTTCGGGCTGCTCGCCGAGGCCTCGGCCGAGGGCGCGTGGGCGGGGGTGGTCGGGGCGCCCGGGCTCGGCGCGGTCGCGGCCGCGGAGGCCGGGATCCGGCTGGAGCGGCTCGCGCTGGTACCCCGGCCCGGCGCGGACCTCGTCGCGGTCACCGCCGCGTTGCTCGACGGGCTGGACCTCGTCGTGGTCGCGGGCGCCGAGCGGGCGGGGGTGCGCGCGGCCGACCGGGAGCGGCTGGAGGCGCGGGCCCGGCAGCGCGGTGCGGTGCTGCTCGCCCTGGGTGCCTGGCCGGGTGCCGATCTGGTTCTCGGGTGCTCGCAGGCGGAGTGGCGGGGCGTCGCGCGCGGCGCGGGCCGGTTGCGCTCGCGGTGTGCGGTGGTGCGGTCGACCGGCCGCGGCACGGGGGCCTCCGGACGCGAGGCGGAGCTGCTGCTCCCCGGGCCCGGCGGTGCGGTCGCGGAGCGCGAGGAGATCCGCCGTGCCACCCCGATCGACGAGTGGACGGACATCCCCGTGGCCCGGGCGGCGGTCTCGTGAGCGACTCCCACGATCGACGGAGCTCCCGACCGGCGGCCGGCCGACCCGGAGATCATCACCCCGGACCGACGTGCGCCGCTCACGGCCGTGAACGGTCCCAACCGGCGATCACGCCACTGCGGGTGTCACAAGATCACCAATCCGGACCGACGCGCGCCATTGACGGCCGCGAATGGTCCCGCCCGGTGATCATGCTGCAGGTGTCGGGAGATCGCCGTTCCGGACCGGTGCCTGCGACCGTCCCGACTCCCCAGCTTCCGGGCCGCCACCCACACCGGGAGGGCTCTCATGGCTGAGCCCGGCGAGCGGGTGCTGGCGTTGTGGTCCCCGGACTGGCCCGTGACCGCGGCGATGCAGGCCGCGCACGTCCCGGCCCACCGCCCCGCTGCGGTGTTCCTGGCCAACCGCGTGGTGGCCTGCTCGGCGGGGGCGCGGGCGGCGGGGGTGCGGCGCGGGCTGCGCAGGCGGGACGCCCAGGCGCGGTGCCCCGAGCTCGCCGTCCTGGCCCCGGCCCCGGACCGGGACGCGCGGCTGTTCGAGCCGGTGGTCGTCGCCGTCGAGGAGCTGGCCCCGGGGGTGGAGGTGGTCCGGCCCGGCCTGCTGGCGCTCCCGGCCAAGGGGCCGGTCGGGTTCTTCGGCGGCGAGCGCGAGGCGGCCGAGCGGCTGATCGACCAGGTCGCCGCGCGCACCGGGGTGGAGTGCCAGACCGGGTTCGCCGACGGGCTGTTCGCCGCTGTGCTCGCCGCCCGCCGCGGGGTGGGGGTCGAGCCCGGCCGCAGCGCGGAGTTCCTCGCCCCGCTCGGGGTGGAGGAGCTCGACCGCGAGCCCGACGTGGACCGCTCCGAGCTGGTGGACCTGCTGCGCCGCCTGGGCCTGCGCAGCCTCGGCGCGTTCGGCGCGCTGGCCCAGGCGGACGTCGCCTCCCGGTTCGGCGCCGACGCCGTCCTCGCCCACCGGCTCGCCCGCGGCCTGGACCCGCGCCCGCCCGTGCGCCGGTGCCCGCCCGAGGAGCTCGCCGTCGCGATCGAGCTGGACCCGCCCGTCACGCGGGTCGACGCCGCCGCGTTCGCCGCCCGCACGCTGGCCGAACGGCTGCACCGCACCCTGGCCGGGCACGGCCTCTCCTGCACCCGGCTGGGGGTGTGGGCGCGTACCGAGGGTGGGGAGGAGCTGCTGCGGGTCTGGCGCTGCGCCGAGCCGCTCACCCCGTCCGGGACGGTCGACCGGGTGCGCTGGCAGCTCGACTCGTGGCTGACCCGGGGCGGCTCCGGCGCCGTCGTCGAGCTGCGGCTCACCCCGGAGGAGACGGTCACCGCGGGGGCGCTGCAGCTCGGCCTGTGGGGCGACGTCGGCGAGGCGGACGAGCGGGCCGGGCGCGCGCTGGTCCGGGTCCAGGCGCTGCTCGGCCCGGAGTCCGTGGTCACCGCGGTCCTCGCCGGCGGCCGCGACCCGGACGAGCGGGTCCGGTACGTCCCGTGGGGCGACGACCGCGAGCCCGGTTCCCGTGCCGCCGGGCCCCTCGAGGGCCCGCCCGCCGAACCGCCGGTCGAGGGGTTCGGCCCGTACCCGGACGGCCCGTCGGCCGGGCTGCGGGTGGTCGGCGGCGAACCGGTGCCCGTGCTCGACCCGGTCCTCGAACCGGCCCCGCTCCCGCGCGAGACCCCGCGCGGGTTCGCGCCCGACGCCCCCGAGGCCGCGCTCCGGGGCACCGCCCCGACCGCGACCCAGGGTCCGGCCGCCCGCAAGCCCGGCCGGTCGCGGCCGATCCGGACCGGCAAGGCCGCGCGGGACCCCGTCCCCGCCTGGCCCGGCCGTCTCCCGGCGCCGTCGCCGGCGACCATGCCGGAGGAGCCCATCCCGGTCGAGCTGCACACCGCCGAGGGCAGGCCGGTCGGTCTGCACGAGGCCGACATGCTCGCGGCCGATCCGCACCGGCTGCTGCTCACCGGGCATCCCCCGCGGGAGGTCCGGGACTGGGCGGGGCCCTGGCCGGTGCGCCGGCGCTGGTGGTCGGCCGACGGCCTCACCGGGTCGCGGCTGCAGGTCGAGCTGGCCGACGGGGTGGCCCTGCTCCTGCTGTACCGGGAGGAGCGGTGGTGGGTCACCGGCATCTACGACTGACGGCGCCACGATCGGCCGCCCCACGACCGACGGCCCGACCGGCCGCGCCACGACCGGCCGCCCCACGACCGGCCCTGCGACCGCCGCTACGACTGCCGCTGGGGCACCCCGGTCAGGTCGAGGGCGAACCGGCCGACCGTGCCCGCGAGGGCGTCGACGTTGCGGTCCAGCGCCGTGCGGTCGACGTTGGCCGTGGTGTCGCAGGCCTGGTGGTAGCAGGCGTCGTACGGGCGGTCCGCCTGGCCGCCCCACTGCTGGGCCTGCTGCGCCGACTTGCGCTCCTCGGCCCCGGTGAACAGGCCGCCCGAGGGGATGCCGGCGGCGATGAACGGGCCGTAGTCGGAGCGGCCGTCGAAGTCGGTGCCCGACCCCTGCACGCCCAGGGCCGAGAGCTGGTCGAGCAGCACCCGCTCCACGGCCGCCGAGCCCTCGGGGCCCGGGCCGGCGCCCTGCTTGTCCGAGTCGTCGCCGTCGTAGACGAGGTAGCCGGCGTTCGGCGAGCCGACCATGTCCAGGTTCACGTACAGCGCGATCTTCTGCGCGTCGGCGGGCGCGAGCCCCGCGACGTACCGGGTGGAACCGACCAGCCCGAGCTCCTCGGCGCCCCACCAGGCGAACCGGACGGCGTTGGCCACCGGCGGCGTCGGGCCGAGCGCGGTCGCGAGCTCGAGCAGCGCGGCTGTGCCGGTGCCGTTGTCGTTGATCCCCGGCCCCTCGGGCACCGAGTCGAGGTGCGCCCCGGCCATCACGACCCGGTTCGGGTCGCCGGTCGTCGTCTGCGCGATCACGTTGCGACTCACGGTGTCCCGGGTCGTGGTGGCCAGCAGCAGGGTGATCGGCGTGCCGCCCTTCGTCGCGAGGTCGGCGCCTGCGGAGGCGGTCACGCCCGTGGTCGGCACGGTCTCGGTGGACTCGCCCAGCGTGCCGTCGAGCCGCTCGTTCTCGGTGTTGACCACGACCAGCCCCGCGGCGCCCGCCTTCTTCGCGTTCTCGGACTTGGCGCCGAAGGGGCAGGTGCCGCGCTTGACCAGCGCTATCGCCCCGGCGGGCATGCCTGCGAAGTCCTCGGCCTCGCAGCCCGAGGTGGCGTCCTGGGCCACGACGTGCAGTGGCGCCGTCACCCCGCCCGCCGGAGTGGACGGGGAGAAGCTCATGACGGTGGACTCGACGGTGCGGCCCTCGACGGTCAGCCGCTGGTCCTGCACGGCGAAGGCGCGGACGTCGAAGGTCGGGGTGTCCACGGTGAACCCCGCGTCGCGCAGGGTCTGGGCCACGTAGTCCACGCTGGCGTCGTAGCCGGGGGTACCGAGGGCGCGGTTGCCGCCGTTCGCGTCGGCGATCTGCTGCAGCCGTTCCAGGCGGGCGAAGGCGCCGTCGCCGCTCACGGTGGACATCAGCCGGGCGGGCAGACCCGGATCGGGCGCCACGGCCGTCGCGGACGGTGGTGCGGGCGCGGTGGGCGCCGTGGAACACCCCGCGAGCACGAGCACCGCGAGCCCGGCCGCCGTCGCCGCCAGTCGTCGTCCCCGCATGGTTCCCCCTCCGTCACCGTGTCGTCGCACAGTGTCCGGCATGGGTGGGGTGCGCGCCGATCACCCCGATCGGGTGGGTCGCCCGGACCGGCCCGGGTCCACGGGTGTCGCACGGGCGCAGCACAGGTGTTTCTCAGGTGGTGGGAGTGGACTGATCACAGCATCACGGACGTCGTCGGAGCTGGTGACGGAGCCCCGACGACCGCCGGACGCGCGCGACCGGACGCTGGGGAGCCCCCGGTACCGCGCCGCCGGCAGGCCCGGATGACGCCGGTCGGGGGCTGGGGAGCGGCCCGGCCGGCGTCATCCGGTGGGCGACCGGGTGGACGTCGATCAGGTGGTGGAGGTCGCGAGGCTCCCGAGCGTGCCCGCGGCGGCGTCGCCGAAGCGGTCCAGGGCGACCCGGTCCACGTTGGTGAGGGTGTCGCAGGCCGTGTGGTAGCAGCCGTCGAACACCTGGCCCGCCGTGCCGCCCCACCTCGCGGCCTGGTCGGCGGTCTTGACCTGCTCGTCCCCCGCCAGCAGCCCCGCGCTCGGAATGCCGGCCTTCACGAAGGCCGCGTAGTCCGACCCGTCGTCGAACTCCAGGGTGTCCGGCGCGGCCCCCAGCGCCGTCAGCCGGGCCGTGAGGTCATGGCTGGCGGGCTCGTCGCCCTGCACGAAGTAGCCCCCGTTCGGCGAGGCCGTCATGTCGAGGTTGAGGTACAGCCTGATCGCGCGGCGGTCGGCCGCGGACAGCGAGTCGACGTAGCCCTGCGAGCCCTCGAAGTCGCGCTCCTCGGCGCCCCAGAACGCGAAGCGGACGGCGCGGCCCACCGGCGGGGAGCCGCCCATCTTCGTGGCGATCTCCAGCAGGTTCGCCACCCCGGTGCCGTTGTCGTTGATGCCGGGGCCGTCGCGCACCGAATCCAGGTGGGCACCCGCGAGGACGACCTGCCCGGGATCGCCGGTGCGGGTCTGCGCGATCACGTTGCGGTACTGCGCGTCCCGGAAGGTGAACGTCGGGGTGGTGACCTCGAAGCCCGCCCCGCGCAGCACCTCGGCGACGTGGTCGACGCTCGCGTCGTACCCCGGCCGCCCGGTGGCGCGGTTGCCGCCGTGGGCGTCGGCGATCCGCTGCAGCTCGCCGAGCTGGGCATACGCTCCGTCGCCGCTGACCTTGGCCACGAGTCCGTCCGAGAAGGCGGACGGCACGGGCGACGGCGACGTGGGCGTGGCGGCGGAACAGGCCACCGCGAGTCCCGCGAGCAGGGCGGTGAGGCTGGTGCGCATGATCCCAGCGTGTGGCGCCCGGTGACGGTGGTCGACCATGACCCTCCGATCGACGGTCCTCACCCGGATCATGAGGACCGAACGGTGATCCCGCCACTCGAATAGTGGCGTTCACGTCGGCGGCAAGGTCTAGCGTCGCCGGCGGGAGGGGACGGACGATGCGGATCGGCGAGCTGGCGGAACGGGCCGGGGTGAGCCCCCGGGCGTTGCGGCACTACGAGGAGCTCGGGTTGCTGCCCGCGCGACGGCGGGCGAACGGCTACCGCACCTACGGCGAGGAGGACCTGCGGGCGCTCGCCGAGATCCGTGCGCTGGTCGGGCTGGGCCTGTCCCTGGAGGAGACGCGGCCCTTCGTCGAGTGCCTGCGCGCGGGCCACCCGAGCGGCGCGAGCTGCGCCGACTCGATCGCGATGTACCGGCAGAAGCTCGCCGAGGTGGACGCGTCCCTCGCCCGGCTCGGTGCCGTGCGCGCCGAGCTCGAGGCGCAGCTGCAGTCCGCACTGCGCGAGCGGGCACCGGTACCCCGGTGCGAACTGACCGTGGAGGAACCGTGATCGAGACCGTCACCGACGAGACCTTCGAGTCCCGGGTGCTACGCGCGCCCGGGCCGGTGCTGGTCGACTTCACCGCGACGTGGTGCCCGCCCTGCCGGATGATCAAGCCGGTGCTGGCCGAGCTCGCGGTGGAGCTGGCGGGGCGGCTGGAGATCGTCGCGCTCGACGTCGACGACTCCCCGAAGGCCGCCGCGGCGGCCGGGGTGATGGGCATGCCGACGCTGAGCCTGTACGTCGACGGGCAGGTGGTCACCCAGGTCGTCGGGGCGCGGCCGAAGGCGGCGGTGCGGGCCGCGGTGGAGCAGTTCCTGCCTGTGGACAACTCCGTCGCGGCGGCCCGTTAGAACAGATGTTCGAGTACGCTCCGGGGCATGGGATGGAGCAACCCGGACGTCACCTGGCGGGAGCTGGAGGCCGCGTTGTCGGGCCGCGTCGGCTCGAGCATGCGCGGCGGCCCGGAGGCCGACGGCGGCGACTCGCCGGCGTGGTCCCGCAAGCGTGAGCCGTACGAACCGCCGCCCGAGCACACCGGTCCGGCGGGGGAGACCGTCCCGTACGCGGAGCTGCACTGCCACTCCAACTTCAGCTTCCTCGACGGGGCGAGCCATCCCGAGGAGCTGGTCGAGCAGGCCCACGAGCTCGGCCTCGAAGCGATCGCCCTCACCGACCACGACGGGATGTACGGCGTGGTCCGCTTCGCCGAGGCCGCGCGCGAGCTGGGCGTGCGCACGGTCTTCGGCGCCGAGCTGAGCCTCGGGCTGCCCGCCCCGCAGAACGGTGTGCCGGACCCGGAGGGCAGTCACCTGCTGCTGCTCGCGCGCGGCCCGGAGGGCTACGGCGCGCTGTGCCGCACGATCAGCGCCGCACAGCTGCGCGGGGCGGAGAAGGGCCGTCCGGTGTACGACCCGGTGGAGGTCGTCGAGGACACGCGCGGCCGCGTCGTCGCGCTCACCGGGTGCCGCAAGGGCACGGTGCAGCAGGCGTTGCGGGCAGGCGGGCCCGCGGCGGCCGCGGAGGCGCTGCGCGGGCTGGTCGAGCGGTTCGGCCGGGAGAACGTGGCCGTCGAGCTCACCCACCAGGGCCTGCCCACCGACACCGAGCGCAACGACCTGTTGGCCGGGCTGGCGGCCGAGGCCGGCGTCCCGACCGTGGCCACCACCGGGGCGCACTACGCCACGGCCGACCGGTTCCCGCTGGCGTCGGCGCTGGCGGCGGTGCGTGCCCGCCGCAGCCTCGACGAGGCGGACCCCTGGTTGCCCGCGGCCGGTGGGGCGCACCTGCGCGGCGGCGCGGCCATGGCGGCCCGGTTCGAGCGGCGGTACCCGGGCGCGGTGGGCCGGGCGGCGGAGCTGGGCCGGGAGCTGGCCTTCGAGCTGCAACTGGTGGCGCCGGACCTGCCGCCCTTCGACGTGCCGCCGGGGGAGACGGAGGCGACCTGGCTGCGCGCGCTGACCTGGCAGGGCGTCGCGAAGCGGTACGGCAGCCGCGCGGAGAACCGGTTCGCCGCGGACATGGTCGCGCACGAGCTGGCGATCATCGAGGCCAAGAACTTCCCGGGCTACTTCCTGATCGTGGCCGACATCGTGGCCTTCTGCCGGCGGGCCGGGATCCTCTGCCAGGGCCGCGGCTCGGCCGCCAACTCCGCGGTCTGCTACGCGCTGGGCATCACCAACGTCGACGCGGTGCGCCACGGCCTGCTCTTCGAGCGGTTCCTCTCCCCGGACCGGGACGGCTACCCGGACATCGACCTCGACATCGAGTCGGGCCGGCGCGAGGAGGTGATCCAGTACGTCTACCAGCGGTACGCGCGCACGCACGCGGCCCAGGTGGCCAACGTGATCACCTACCGGCCGCGGTCGGCGGTGCGGGACATGGCGAAGGCACTGGGCTTCTCGCCCGGCCAGCAGGACGCGTGGAGCAAGCGGATCGAGCGCTGGACGGGGCTCGACACCGAGACCGTCCCGGAGGACCTGCCCGTGCCGGTGCTGGCGCTGGCCGACCAGCTGCTCGGCTTCCCGCGGCACCTCGGGATCCACTCCGGCGGCATGGTGATCTGCGACCGGCCCGTGTCGGAGGTCGTGCCGGTGGAATGGGCGCGGATGGAGGACCGGACGGTCGTCCAGTGGGACAAGGACGACTGCGCCGCCGCCGGGCTGGTCAAGTTCGACCTGCTCGGGTTGGGGATGCTCACCGCGCTGCACCTGATGATGGACCTGGTCGAGGAGCACGAGGGGTACGAGGTCGAGCTGCACGAGCTCGGGGAGAGCGACCCGGCGGTGTACGAGATGCTGCAGCGGGCCGACTCGGTGGGCGTGTTCCAGGTCGAGTCCCGGGCGCAGATGGCCACGCTGCCCCGGCTCAAACCGCGCGAGTTCTACGACCTGGTCGTCGAGGTGGCGCTGATCCGGCCCGGACCGATCCAGGGCGGCTCGGTGCACCCGTACATCCGGCGGCGCAACGGGCTCGAGGAGTGGGAGTACGACCACCCGCTGCTGGCGGGCGCGCTGGAGAAGACCCTCGGCGTGCCGCTGTTCCAGGAGCAGCTCATGCAGATCGCGGTCGACGTCGCGGGTTTCTCCGCCGCCGACGCGGACGAGCTGCGCCGCGCCATGGGTTCCAAGCGCTCCACGGAGAAGATGGAGCGGCTGCGGGAGCGGTTCTTCGCGGGGATGGTGACCCGGGGGATCCCGGACGACGTCGCGGAGACGATCTTCCGGAAGATGCTGGCCTTCTCCAACTTCGGCTTCCCGGAGAGCCACTCGATCAGCTTCGCGTCGCTGGTCTACTACAGCTCCTGGTTCAAGCTGTACCACCCGGCGGCCTTCTGCGCGGCGCTGCTGAACTCCCAGCCGATGGGCTTCTACTCCCCGCAGTCCCTGGTCGCCGACGCCCGGCGGCACGGGGTGCGGGTCCGCGGGCCGGACGTCAACGTCGGCGGGGCCGCGGCGATCCTCGAGCCGGACGAGGAGAGCGCCGGAGGGCGGGCGATCCGCACCGGGTTGCGCGAGATCCGCACGGTCGGCACGGAGCTCGCCGAGGAGATCGAGGCCGAACGGGAGCGCGGGGGCCCGTACCGGGACCTCGCCGACCTGGCCCGCCGGGTGCGGCTCACCGGGCCGCAGGCGGAGGCGCTGGCCACCGCGGGGGCGTTCGGCTGCTTCGGGATCGACCGGCGGGCCGCGCTGTGGGCGGCCGGGGTGGTCGCGGCGGTGCGGCCGGAGCACCTGCCGGGGGGCGGGGGCGGGGGGGGGGGGCCCGCCGGGCCGGGGGTGTGGGGGGTGGGGGGGGGCGGGGGGGTGGGCGGGGGGCCC
>NZ_JBEZDN010000031.1:0-65115 GCF_040648315.1 Pseudonocardia sp. NPDC049154 | reverse complement strand
GACCCCGCCACGGGGCGGGCGACCGTTGTGCAAGGGCTGGACGCGGTGCCCCCCGACGCGCGACCGACCGTCCGCCAGGTCAACATCGTCCACCTGGCCTGGGACGTGATGGTGGGCCTGGGGACACGATCACCGGGGCCAGCGCGGCGACGACGCCGACCAGCACCAGGCTGTTCAGCACACTCCCGAGGTTGTCCATCTCCCCCTCGATCTCGGACGGCCTGCACTGTCCCGTGCCCATCCCGGTGGTCGGTCATCCGACCCGGGTGAAGCTCAACTCAATCTGCGGCTGGGGGCGCAAGCGTTCCCGTCCCGATCGTCGCCTCTCACCTCGGCCCCGCAGACGTGCGGACGGACCCGTCGCTGACCCCGGCGTCAGCAGCCCGGCCCATACGGCCAGCCCCACCCGCAGCAGGCGTACATCCCGCAGCAGCTGACGGGGACGCCGGAGTCGGTAGCTGCCGTGTGGGCGTACCCGGGGTGCTGCACCGGGTACTGCGGCGACGGCTGGGCCTGCGGAGCGGGCCGCCAACGCTGCGCCGCCCGGGGGCGTCCGATGTGGGAGTCGAGGCACATCGGAGGACGCGGAGGTCCGCGCGGTCCGCAGAAGTCCGTAAGAGCATCACGAACCGCCGTCAGCGTCCAACGACTGCCAACGGCGTTCGACCAGGTCAGAGGCGGTTTCCTCACCCCCCTCGCCCGTCAGGAAGCTGCCGGGGAAGTTCCGCCTCAACGTGTAGGGGGCGAGCAGACGGGGGCGCAGTGCCCCCGATGGGTACGCCACGATCAGGACCGAACCGGCGGCACGCCCGCTTCCGCCGCCCGGGCGAGTCCCACGGCCGTCTCCTCGTAGAGGCGCCGGAGCATCCACCGCAGCACGCCACCGGTGCCGACGACCGTCGGTCGCAGCGACACGCTCCAGCGGATGTCGGTGCCACCCGCCGGAGTCGGGATGAGGGTGACCTCGGCCGCGTAATCCCTGACGCCCGGCACCCCGGAGAGCATCTCGTAGCCCCAACGGCGTGGCGGCTCGTAGCCGGTCGTGCGCTCCCGGCTCGTCAGCCGCAGCCACGGCAGGCCGCCCACCGGCGGGACCCGGAAGCGGCGGACCTCCCCGAGTTCGTGGCCGGACTCCACCTCCGCCCGGTCGACCGGCGACCAGGCCGTCCACGTGGTGGCGTCGGTCATGATCGCCCACACGGCGGTGGCCGCCGCCGAGGACTGCTCCCGCACCTCGATCTCGAGCATGGCTTACCCGGCGTTGTCCTTCTTCAGATCCTCGATCAGCACCCACTCGTCGGACCTCGTGGACATGTCACCCTGGACGATGAATGCACCCAGCACCGAGTTGCATGGCAGGAGCCGGCCGATCGGGTCCTCCTCCGACGGGAAGAGCTCCATGCTGGCGGCATCGGCGGCGTAGATCTCGGCATTCGTGATGTGCCACGGAGTCCCCACGAGCTGGAGCACTTCAGCCCCTGCGGAGCCGTCGGGGCCGGGCCCTACACCCGGGAAGTGTCGCAGCGCCATCGTCATGAGGACGTAGTCCTGCGGTGCGCCCGTCGGTGGGGGCAGCGGAAGGAGCATGTTGTAGGGGGGCGGCAGCTCGACCGCCTTGTCCGGCGGCAGCGGCACCGAGAGGAGCTTGCCGGATTTGGTGACGCTGGACGAGGCGAGATCGCCGAAGTTGGGGTCCGCCGTCTTCTTCTGTATCGTTCCGCGGGCCATATGACTCAGGAACAGATCGCCGTAGTTGCGCATCGTGATCCGGGCCATCTTCTTGGGATAGCCGCCGAGCTCGCGCCCGGCGAGCAGGGCGGCGTCGTTGTCCACGTAGATCGCCGGCACGTACGCGTAGGGCCGGCCTTCGTGCAGGACCGCGATGGAAACGATCACCTCCATGTACGGCCCGAGATCGCACTCACGGTACTTGGCGAACACCAGGCTCGCCGCGACCTGCCCGGGTAGCGGGGTCTTGATGAGTTCCAGCTCCTTCGGAATCAGCGCGGCTGCCTTTTCCGCGTCCGTCGCGAAGGTGATGGAAACGTAGTCCATGTTCCGATAGTCACATCTCGCTGCGGGATAGGTGGGGCCCCAGTGCGGCATCACCTTCCGCGTGTACTCCGACGGCGGCAGTGTGCCCCTCAGGCCCGGCTCGAAAGCCGGCGCAGTTGTCTGCGGAGCGATAGTGGTACTCATGTCGATTCCCTTCGGTGACGGTTGTCGCGGAGTGCGGCCCGGGCGAGGACGAGTCGTCGTGCCGTCATCCCGCAGCGCTGGCTGCTCGACCGGGACGGCCGACGGTCGGCCTCCGCATCGCTACTGTCGCCCCATCGCCACGCGCATCTCCGCTTCGCTGTCGGTGATCAGATCACCGCTCAGGTCGACGGTCACCTGGTGCAGTACCCCGGTGAAGCGGAACGGGGCGGAATAGTCCGGGTCGACCGGTGCACCGAGGTTCGCCCCGCACGACAGCCCGCCCGGGGAGAGCAGGATCGGAACCGTCACCGGAAGCTCGGCCTCTGCGACGAGTTGCTCGTCGACGTAGAACTGTGCCCGCCCGGGGGCGCCCAATCCGGCTTCGAAGTCCGGCTTCCCCGTGGGCTCGAACTCGAACCGCAGCCGGTGTCTGCCCTCGGGCAGCGGATCCACCGAGGAGACGCGGTGGATGGCCCGGCTCAGGTAGTTGTGGGCGTAGTGCAGCCGCTGGTTCCGGACGTAGAACGTGTGCCCGCCGGTGTTGGCGCCCTGGCACAGCAGCACCCCCTCCGCGCCGCCGACCGGGATCTCCACGTCCGCGGTGATGCTGTGCGGACGGTTGAGCACCCGGGGAGCGACCGAGAACGGCACCGTCTCCGTGCTCGGCCAGAACGTGTAGCTCGTGCGTGTCTCGGTGAGCTGCGGGCGTTCGGTCATCAATCGGGTCACGGCTGTGCCGTCGACGGGCAGTACTCCGTACCGACCCGCCTCGACGTACCACTGGGCGATCAGTTCGATGAGCCTGCTCCGGTTCTTTGAGGCCACGTCGTAGTTCTCCGCGAAATCCTCGGCAGTGTGGTAGAGCTCCCACTGCTCGGTGTCGAGCATGGCCAGGGTGTCGGCCGTGATCGGCGTGCCGAACGGGACGTCGGCCTCGGTGAAGGACGGGCCCGGCCACGGGCAGACCGCGCGCCAGCCGTCGTGGTCGATCGCGCGGTGCCCGATGATCTCGAAGTACTGCGTGCGATGGCGTGTCGGGGCGTCCGCGTCCGCGAAGGTGTGGGCGAAGCTCGTCCCGTGCAGCGGCGACTGGGTGACACCACGGATGGTTGCAGGCGGCTCCAGCCCGAGCACGTCGAGAACGGTCGGCACCATGTCGATGATGTGCACGTACTGTTCACGGATCTCGCCGCGCGCCGCGATGCCGGCCGGCCAGTGCACGATGAACGGGTCACTGACCCCGCCACGATAGGTCTCCCGCTTCCACCGGCGGAACGGGGTGTTGCCGGCCCAGGTCCATCCCCACGGGTAGTGGTTGAAGGTGAGTGGCCCTCCCAGCTCGTCGAGCTTGGCCAGACTCTCCTCGAGCGGTTCCGGGGCGTTGTTGAAGAACTGCGTCTCGTTCGTGGTGCCGTTCGGGCCACCCTCGGGGCTCGCACCGTTGTCGGACACGAGCATGACGAGCGTGTTGTCGAGCTCTCCGATGGTCCGCAGGAAGTCGAGCAGGCGGCCGATCTGCGCATCGACGTGCGTCAAGAAGCCCGCGAACACCTCCATCATCCGCGCGGCGAGCCTGCGAGCCTCCGGCGTGAGCGAATCCCACTCGGGCACATCCGGATCGTGCCTCGACAGCTCGGCGTCCGCCGGGATGACCCCGAGCTCCTTCTGCCGCGCGAACACCTCCTCGCGGTAGGCGTCCCAGCCGGCGTCGAACCGCCCGGCGTAGCGGTCGGCCCACTCCTTGGGCACATGGTGCGGAGCGTGTGTGGCCCCCGGGCAGAAATGCAGGAAGAACGGCTTGTCCGGAGCCACCTGCTTCGCGTCCGCGACGAACGAGATCGCGTGATCGGCCAGGTCCTCGCTCAGGTGGTACCCCTCCTGCGGAGTACGCGGCGGCTGCACCAGGTGGTTGTCGTAGACGAGATCGGGATACCACTGGCTCGTGTCCCCACCGAGGAACCCGTAGAAGCGATCGAAGCCGCGCCCCAGCGGCCAGCGGTCGTACGGCCCCGCCGCCGACTCCTGCTCCGACGGCATCAGGTGCCACTTTCCCAGCATGTACGTGTTGTAGCCGTGTTGCCCCAGCATCTCCGGGAGAAAACCGTTCTCGAACGGGATGTTGCCGTCGTAACCGGGGTAACCGGTCGCCAGTTCCGTGATCGCCGCCATTCCGTTGGAGTGGTGGTTGCGGCCGGTGATGATGCAGGAGCGCGACGGCGAGCAGAGCGCAGTGGTGTGCATGCGGTTGTAGCGCAGCCCGCCGGCCGCCATCGAGTCGATGTGCTGGGTCGCGATCGGGCCGCCGTAACACCCGAGCTGCCCGAACCCGGTGTCGTCCAGGACGATGAACAGCACGTTGGGCGCTCCGGGCACCGCCCGAACCGGCTGCGGCCACGCAGGACTCGACTCATCGGTCGTCCGTCCGATCCGCCCGGGGAACGTCGTCCCCGACTTGTACTCGCGCAGCCCCATGCGACCGTTCCTTCCGCTTGTGCAGCCGACGGTCGGCTCCTCGATGAACTGACCCAATGCCCTCGGCCCGGACGCGTCGCCACCTGCCGTGGATGACCCCGCTTGGGCTACGGCGGGTTTCGCGCCGTCGCGAACCGGCGTGGGCGCGGCGGAGGCGCCGATCCGGCATGAGGTCGGCGAGAGGTCTCTGCCTCGAGGAAGACGAGCCGGGCGCGGGGCCGGCCCCTGCGGCGGGTCACCCGGGCCGCGGGTCCAGGCCGACCGCCATGAGGCGCACCGTGGGTGCCACCCCTCAGCTGGAGCGCCAGCTGGTGACGAGGAGGCCGCGCTCGTGGGCGGAGCGTACGGCCATCCGACGGCTACTGACGCCGAGTTTCGTATAGATCGACCGCAGGTGGCTCTTGACGGTGTTCACCGACACGGTCAGGTCGGTGGCGATCTCGTCCAGCGAGAGCAGCGACGGCAGCAGGCCGAGCACGGTGATCTCCCGCTGGCTGAACATCGTCTGTCGCTCGTGGTGACCGGCACCTGCGACGAGCACGCGCCGGGCGAAGGCGTCCGTGTCGCCGAAACTGCCGTGCAGGCGCGCGAGCAGCGCGTGGACGCTCGGGCCGGCCTGGGTGAAGGGTCGCACCGTGTCCAGCGGCTCTGCGGTGACCAGCGCGGCCTGGAGCGCGCGACGGGCGGCCGGCTGATCGTTCGTGGCGCTCGCGAGGGCCGCTTCGAGCAGAAGGGCTTCGACGCGGGTGTGCGGGAGCAGCGCCGGCACAGATCCCCCGAGGACACGGTGCACCCTCACCCGGGCGGGCTGGATCCTGCCGCAGGCTGCCTCGGTCCATGCTCGCATCAGCACCAGCTCTGCGTTGCTCCCGGTGCGTTCCGTCAGCCAGCCCTGCACGGTGCGGGCCGCCGTGGTGTGCCCGAGCAGCAGGGCTGCGCGAAACTCCAGCACCGCAGCCGATGCGGCCTGCTCCGCAGGCGTGCGGCGCTCGCCGATCTGTGTGCGCGCATGCTGCAGCTCCGCCAGCCCGCCCGCGCGGTCTCCGCAGTCGAACGTGGCGGCGCCGTGCACCATCTGCAGCGCGAACCGCAGCAGTGGCGGTGAGGCGACCGGTCCGAGCGCGAGAGCCTGTGCAGAGCGGTCCCGGGCATCAGGAGCCTCGCCGCGCAGCAGTGCGCAATAGGCGAGCATCGCGGATGCGGTGGCAGCCGTCATCGTCCCTTCCCAGTGGCGGCCGGATATCGCCGCACTGGCCTCGGTGCCCAGTGCCTGCATCGCGCGCAGGTCTCCGGAGACACCCGCGATGACCCCCAGCAGGACCTGGCACTGCATCGACAGGTAGTCGAAGCCGTTCCGGCGGCCCAGCGCCAGAGCGATCTCGAGATCGGCGCGCGCGCCTGCCCGGTCGTCGTACTCACGCAGCAGTGCGGTGCCCCGGCTCAGTCGCGCGAGTGCCTCCAAGGGGGGTTCGGTCGGCAGTTCGCCGATGTCCGTCGTCCCGGCCGCGACCCCGTCCGAGGATGCGGACGGTGACACCGTCGCTCCGGGCGAGACCGTGGCCAGTTGCTCGGCGGCCGCCCGCAGCACGGTGAGATCTGCCGTGGTCCGGCTCGGCCAGAACCGTCGTGCGTCGCGCAAGTCGGCTTCGGCCTCCGGCGTGTCGCCGGCCTCGAGGTGGGTCAGAGCTGAGGTCAGGGCCAGGAAGGGGTCGGGCGCTGTCGTCTGCGCGGGCAAGCTGCAGAACGCTCGCCGTAGCGGGGCGTGCTCTCCGCTGAGGATCAGCGGAACGGCGAACCGGTGCAACAGGCCGGACAGCAGGTGGTGGTCGCCGGCGCGGCGTGCGTGGTCCAGGGCGCGGACGGGCCGGTCCTGCCCCGCCCACCAGCGCGCCGCTCCGGCGTGCAGCTCGGCGACGCGCGTCCGGCTCCGACGCTGCAGGTCGGCAAGCAGGTAGGTCCGCAACAGCTCCTGGATGCAGTAGGTGTCGCGCCGCGGCCCGGTGGTGGAGACGAGTGCAGTGTGGTGTTCGAGCCTGTCGAGCACACTGCCGGCGTCCTCCCGGCCGGAAAGGTGTACGGCAAGGCCGGACGGCATGAGGTCGCTGATACTGATGGCGCCCAGAAGCAGCCGGATGTCCTCCGGAAGGTCGGAGATGATCTCCTCGGCGAGGTAGTCGGCCACCGATCGCTCATCACCGGAGAAGTGGGCAAGGAAGCCGTCCCGATCGGCGGCCTCGGCCACGGCCTGCGCGGCGAGGCGCAGGCCTGCCGCCCACCCGCCGGTACGCCGGTGCAGCATCTGGACCTGTCCGCGGGCGAGATGGACGTGTGACCGCTCGAGCAGGCTCGCCGTTTCCGCCTCCGAGAACCGCAGTTGTTCGGCGCGCACCTCCCACAGCTGGCCCGTGAGGCGCAGCCGGCGCAGGCCCAGGGGTGGGTCGAGCCGGCTGGAGAGGAAGAGCCGCACCCCTGCGGGGCAGTTGCGGATGAAGGCCTCGACGCCCTGCAGGACCTCGCGGTCGACCAGTTCGTGCACGTCGTCGAGAATCAACCTGATCGGGTGGGGCAGCCGCTGCAGGACGATCCCGAGTTCGGCGAGGAACTCCGATTGATCGGCAGGCCGTAAGGCCCGGGGTGCGTGCAGACGGATGTCCGACGGGACGGACGGGCAGGCCGCGACCGCAGCGATCACCGATGCCCACAGTCGCGTGGGATCGTTGTCGTCGCAATCCAGCCCCACCCAGGCGACGTCTCCCGCAGTGCTGTCGAACACCCAGTCCGCCAGCAGCAGCGTCTTGCCGTAACCGGCCGGGGCACAGACCAGCCCGACGTCCGCCGGGTCTGCCGCCTCGAGGTCCGCCCGGAGTCGCGCCCGCGCGACGAACTCCCGCGGAAGTTGCGGCACTGTGATCTTCGCGGGCGGAACGAGCGAAATCGGCAGCATCTCAGGCCTCGTGCCCCTCGCCGTCTGACTTGATGCTCCCGGGAGAAGGAGCCGGTGACTGTGGCCGATCGTCGAACTGCCCCCAGGAGGCTCGACAGAAGCCCCGTTGACCGCTCCCTGGTCACCCCCTGTGGTCAGTCACGTGCCCGACCACTGACGCCACGGCCACCGCGACCACGTGCACGCGGTTCGCCCTTGTTCGCGGTCCCGCCGATAGTGCTGCGATCTCGCGGAGGGGACATCCCCCGCCGTGGGGGAAGTCCTGTCGTCGGACGGGCGGCGGATCTGCGGTCCTCGGGCCTGGCGTCCCCACGTCGACGTCAGCTCTCTGCCGACTTCGACCGTGGCCGGTGCCGGTGCATCGATTCGTACGTTTCGAGGACACCCCGCACCCATGAGGCCGCCTACGCTTCCGTCATGGAGAAGGTCACCGTCGGGAGCCCGCCTCCTCCCTACGGAGGCCCCAGGCTCGGTGGACCGGTCGTCACTCCCCACTTCAAGCTTCGGCCTCCCGTCCCGCGGGCGGGCCAGGTGCGTCGGCTGGCGCTCCTTGATGACCTCTCCGCCGGACCGTCCGAGCTCGTCCTGGTTCTGGCCCCGGCCGGGTTCGGCAAGACGACGATGATCTCGCAGTGGGCAGCGGACGCCGACAGGCCGCTGGCGTGGGCGACGACCGGCGAGACGGACAGTGATCCCGTCGTACTCATCTCCACGCTGATGGCAGCGCTGACCGCCGGCGGGGCAGGCGTGGTTCCCCTGCCCGGTGTCCTCACCGGCGATGAGCCCGCCTTCTCACGCCGCGTCCTCCCGCAGTTCCAGCGCACGCTCGAGTCCATCGACCGGGCCGTGACACTGGTCGTGGACGACGTGCACGCCATGGCCGGGACACGTCCGGCCGTCGTCCTGGCCGCCGTACTGGACGCCCTACCGGCAGGGTCCGAGCTGGCCCTGGTCGGGCGTTCCCGCCCCGACCTGCCGGTCGCGCTGTGGCGCAGCCAGGGCCGGGTCCGGGAGGTCGGGCCCGACGATCTCGCCTTCGACGTCGACGAGGCCTCTGCGCTCCTCGCGCAGCTGATGGGATCGGATCCGCCGAAGGGGCTCGTCACGAGCATTCTCACCGCAACGGCCGGCTGGCCGGTTGCGGTCTATCTGCAAGGGCTCGCAGCCGCACGGGGTCGACTGCGTCCAGCGACGACCTCCACCGCGCTCACCGACTACCTGGACGCCGAGGTCCTCGGCCGCGTCGATCAGGACCTGCTCGACTTTCTGCGCCGCGCGGCCATCCTCAGCACGCTGTCGGCGTCGGCCTGCAACGACGTTCTGGGCGTCCGGGATTCGCGGGCGATGTTGCGGTCGGCGGAGCAGTCCACGCTGCTGGTCAACCGCCTCCACGGAGGCGACGGGTTCTACCGCCTGCACCCGCTGCTCCGGGACCGGCTGACGCGCGACCTGGAGGAGGCCGAGCCGCAGGAGGCCCGCGCCGTGCGGGCCCGTGCCGCTCGATGGTGCGACGCCCACGACTACGCCGATGAGGCCATCGCGCACGCTGCACGCTCCGACGATCTCGCCCTGCTCGGATCCCTCGCATGGAAGCACGCGCCGGCAGCCTTGGCCGTCGGCCGCACCACGACCGTCCGCGGCTGGCTCGCCCGAGTCAGTGAGAGCGACGTGATCGCGACGCCCAGCCTGTGCATCACCGCGGCCTGGGCGGCCGTCGGGGCGGGCGAGGGCGCGGATGCGCTGCGCTGGGCGGAGGCCACAGCGAGGGCGCTGGGGCCCGACTGGGAGGGTCATCTCGAGCGCTCGAGCGTCGAGGCGTCTCTCGCCCTGCTCTTCGTCATCCCGGGTATGGACGGATACGAGGTCTCCGCGGCCCGGGTGGGACGCGCGCACGCCGCCCTTCCGATCACGCACGTGTTCCGCCCGCTCTCCCTCATGTTCCAGGGAGCTTTCCTGGTGCTCAGCGGTGATGTCGACCAGGGGATCGAGCACCTCGAGCGAGGCCAGGAACTCTCCGAGTCGCTGACGCTGGGCACCATCTGGGCGGAGTGCGCCAGCATCCTGGCGACCGCCCACGCGCAACGCGGCGCCTGGCCGCAGGCCGAGGAGTCGGTCGCGGTCGCCCGGCGTGTGTGGACCGAGCAGGACCTGCGGGACGTCAAGACCACGACCCTGGTGATGTCGGGGGTGTCGGCGTTCATGCATGCCCGTTCGGGACACAGGGGCCTCGCCGGCGCGGACGTTCGACGCGCCCGAGCGGTCCTCGCCGGCGTCTCGCCCGTGGTGCCGTGGGTGAGCGTCCTGGTCGAGTCGCTCATCGCGAGGACGCACGTTCTGCTCGACGACCGGCCGGCCGCCCTCGCCTCTGCCAGGCGTGCCCGTCAGTTGCTCGACCGACTCCCGCCGTCACCGTTCCTCGAGGAGCTCACGGAGTCCGCGGAGCAGGCGATCAGCCGCTCGGACGAGCTCGCGCAGCTCAGCCAGGCCGAGCTGCGAGTGTGGCCGATGTTGCTGGGTCGGCTCACGGTGGTGGAGATCGCGGCTCAGCTCCATCTCTCGCCGGAGACGGTGAAGAGCCACGTGGCCTCGATCTATCGCAAGCTCGGGGTGTCCACACGGCGGCAGCTACAAGAACTCGCCGACGCACGCGGCACGCCCGACCGCTGACCCACACCTTCGCAGACGAACCCCCCCGTGAAGGGGGATGCGGACTCGATGCGGCCGGACGAGAGTCTCCGCGTGGCGACGTGGCCCCGGCCGCGAGCTGCACGAGCACCCGCCTTCTGCCTTGCTCGGCAGTGGATGCAACGGAGGTAGGCGCATGACACCCGGCGTGGACCTGCTCGGACCTGTCGACTGGATCCTGGTGGAGTTTCCCGGCAACAGGTTCAACGGCGAGATCGCTCCTGCCGTGGCCGACCTGGTCGACAACGGCATCGTCCGCGTCCTGGACCTGGTCATGATCCGCAAGGACGACGACGGGCTCGTCGAGGCCGGCGAGATCGCTGATCTCGGTGACGGCGAGGTCGGTCAGCTTCGCCCGTACGAGACCCAGCTGGCGATGTTGCTCAGCGAGAACGACGTGGCGGCGATCGCCGAGGCGGTCGAGCCCAGCTCCTCGGCGGCAGTCCTGGTGTGGGAGAACTGCTGGGCCGCGCCGTTCGAAGCGGCCGTGCGCCAGTGCGGTGGGCAGATCGTGGCCAGCGGTCAGATCCCGACCCAGGCGTTGCTGGCCGCCCTCGAAGAGGACAGCCACACGCTCGAAGAGGACAGCCACACGCTCGAAGAGGACAGCCACAGGGAGAGAGCGGGTGGCTGACATGCCGCTCGCCGCGCGACGAGTACGCCGGGCCGGACTCGTCGGTCCAGCACCCGTTGCCCGCACTGCCACGCCCACGGCCGCGGCGGCGGTCGTGGCCCACGAGGTCGGCCGGCGCGTGGATCGGCGGAGGACCGCCGCGGCGACAGGGCGGACCGGCGGTCCTGAGGCGGACGGCACCCGCCCGGGCGCAACCTGAGGGGGCAGGCGGGCCCGAGGCCAGGTTCGTCGCCGTCCGAGCGCGGCACGGCGGGCCGGCCAGGGCGATCCCGCCAGCCGTCGTTCCGGCCGGACGGAATCGCCGTTCCTCTTGCCTCAGTCGCGGCGGTCGCGGCGCCGAGCGGTACGCCTGGCGGTTCGCCGGGCGACCCTGCGAGATCCGAACATGTCCACCTCCTTCAGCTTCAGGTCGATCGTCCGGTCAGGTCGGAACGGGCGCCTGCTCCAGACTGTGCATCACGGCTGCGTCCTCGGCGGAGATCAGCCCGATCTCGATGAGGTCCAGCGGGCTGATGAACCCGTCGGAGATGCGGAACCCACCTGCGCGCATGATCGCGTCCCGCAGCGGAACGGCCCAATGGTGCTCGAGCAGAACGAGTGCGGCCGCTGAGCCATTGGGGATCTCCCCGAGCACGTCCCACGCTTCTTCGTCGGTGAAGACGCTGATTCCGTCCGCCGCCGCCTCGGCCCCCGCCTCGGCCCCTGCCTCCGCACCGGGCTCGCCCTCGAAGCCCAGGCCGACCAACGCGCCGACCTTGCTGCCGAGCTCGACCGCCTCGTCGGTCGACAGGTTGCTGAGGTGCATGACCTCCATTTCCCCCTCGGCGTCCTTGTAGACGGCGAGCGCGTCGATCACCCGGACGGTGTCACTTTCCCTCAGTCGTTCCAACTCCGCGATGATCTCACCGTGAAAGTCCGGATCCTTGAATCCGAGGACGATGAGTTGGACGGGTCCGATCGCCATGATTTCCTCCTCTCGTCTCACACCGACGCTCCGCAGGGCGGCGAAGCCCGGCCGGCGGAACGCGGCTGTGGCAGCCTGGCGAACGTCGTCCAGGGCCGCCTCATCCTCAACAGGTGACAGATCGCGCCGGCACTGCCGAGTGGGTCGCGGCGACAGGGGTCGCGGCGGCTGGGGTCGCCGGCGCCGGGGCGAACGCTCTGGCATGGCGGTGTGCGTCGTGGGGTCACTGTCTGCGGACCCGGGATCAGCCACCCGATGCTGACGCTCCCGAGCTGTCGACCAGCGCCGACGGCACGTCGGAGGCCATGCGGAAACCGATGTTGCCGGCGCTGCCGTCGGGGGAGTTGGAGCTGCGTGCGGCGCACCGGTAGCGCCAGCAGTAGGACTCGTGGCAGAGGTAGGAACCACCTCGCATGCTCCGCCCACCAGGACGGGTGGGGCCGAAGCGGTCGGCGCACCACTCCCACACGTTCCCGGTCGCGTTGTGCACGCCGTAGCCGTTGGCCGGGAAGGCGTCGACGGGCGCGGTGCCGACGTAGCCGTCCTCCCCGGTGTCGTGCTCGGGGAACCGGCCTTGGAAGACGTTCATCCTGTGCTCGCCGGCCGGAGTCAGCTCCTCTCCCCAGGGGAACCGGGCCCGGTCGAGACCGCCCCGCGCCGCGTACTCCCACTCGGCCTCGCTCGGCAGCCTCCCTCCGGCCCAACGGCAGTAGGACCGAGCGTCCAACCACGACACGTGCACGACCGGGTGGTCACCCCGGCCGTCGATGTCCGAGGTACCCCCCGCGGGTCTGCGCCACGAGGCCTGCGGCACCTGCCGCCACCACGGCGCTGCGGCCACCGCGCGCGTCGGCGGGAAATCATCGGGTAGCAGCCCGCCGAACACGAACGACCACCCATCCCGCTCGGCGGTCGTGAGGTACCCGGTCGCAGCGACGAACGCCGCGAAGTCGTCGTTGCACACCGCGTGCGCGGCGATCCGGAAGGCAGCGACGTTCACGGGTCGCGGCGGGTCCTCCCCGTCGGCGGGGTAACGCTGCTCGCTCGATCCCATCGTGAACACGCCTCCCGCCAGAGCCAGCAACGGGGGACCTGCCGAATCGGGCGGGATGGGGGCGACCCCGCACTCGTCCCTCGCAGCCGCGTCCACGCCACGGTGAGACCCCGCGACGCAGCACACGGGCGCGACGCCCCGGGCGTCATGCGGCACGGTCATCGCCGCACCATGCGAGCCCCGCCCCGGAACCCGCATCGCCTCTTGAGGATGGGCTTGCCCACAGGACGGCCAGGGCAGCCGATCACGGTGCAGGTTGGACAGCAGTTGTTCGCGCTCGCCGCAGGCGTCGTGCCGGTGGGCCGAGCGCATGGCGTCATCGTCGCCCCTGCTGTCCGAAGCTCGGCGAGGAGTGGTCCTGCGCCCGGCAACGCCCCGACCGTCGTCTGTAAGGTGCCGCCGGGGAGGCGGCGCGCCGCAGCGGCCGGGGTGACCGGCTCGTGTGGGGCCCGGCTTGATGCGATCAGAGGCCGGCGGTAGTACGAATGGCCTCCTTTCCATTGGGTGACGACCACTGGTCCGGGCTGTTCCTAGTGTCAGGCAGATGACGAGTTCGGCTGCCACTCCTGTGAACGGGGCGTCAAGCGCATCCCCGAACGGCGCGCGCCCAGCCCGACCTCGTGGCCTCCCGCGGGCACTGGAGGTCCTGCTCGGTGCCGCCGCCATCGTCGTGGTCTTCGTCGGCGTGCGGGCCATCGCGTGGCTGATAGGACCGGCGTTCCTGGCACTGATCATCGTCATCGCAGTGGCCCCGGTACAGCGCTGGCTGCGGACCAAGGGCTGGCCGGGGTGGGCGTCGACCCTGGTGGTCGTCCTTGCCGTCTACGCGATAGTGCTGTCCCTCGCCCTGGCGATCATCATCTCGATCGCGCGGCTGGGAACCGAGCTGCCGAAGTACGCGAGCGAGGGCAGCGCACTGGTCAACTCGGTCACCGCACAGCTGGCCAAGCTGGGTGTCGGACCCGACCAGATCAAGCAGGCGGCCAGCTCGCTCGACCTCGGCAAGCTGACCGAACTGATCGGCGGCCTGCTGAGCAGCGTGGCCGGGTTGGCGAGCAACTTCGTGTTCCTGATCGCGCTGCTGCTGTTCCTCAGCGTCGAGTCCAGTGGCATGCCGGACCGGATGGCCGACATCGGCGCCGACCGGCCGACCGTCGTGGAGGCGCTGACGAAGTTCGCCTACGGCACTCGCCAGTACCTGCTGGTGACGACCGTCTTCGGGTTCATCGTCGCTGTGCTCGACACGATCGCGCTTGCCATCATGGGTATCCCGCTGGCCATCACCTGGGGTGTCCTGGCGTTCGTCACCAACTACATCCCCAACGTGGGGTTCATCCTCGGCGTCATCCCGCCGGCGCTTCTCGGGTTGCTGACCGGCGGGCCCGGGTTGATGGTGGCCGTCATCGTCGTCTACTGCGTGCTCAACCTCGTGATCCAGTCGTTCGTCCAGCCCCGGTTCATCGGCGACGCCGTCGGACTGTCGACAACGGTCACGTTCGTCGCGTTGGTCTTCTGGGCCTGGCTGCTCGGCGGACTGGGGGCGATCCTGGCGATCCCGCTGACGCTGCTCATCAAGGCGCTGCTCGTCGACATCGACCCCAAGGCGGGATGGGCCCACGCGTTCCTGCGCTCCGCGGGTAAGACGCCCGACCCGGACGCACAGCCCAAGGTCAAGAAATCCAGGAAGTTCCGCCGGCACACGCTCGAACCTGCACCGGAGTCGCCTCCTGCCGTGTGATCGGAACCACCTGACGGGGTGGGTCGACCGGGGCTGGTCACAGCCGGCAGAAGCCTGCCGTCGTGTCCGGCGGCAGGCATGTGCACTGCGCGATCGATCGGGTCAGCCGCCGATCACGGCCAGTCCGCGCTGGAGATCCTCCAGGTTCATCGCGGGCACGATCTCGACCACCGCGCCCATCCTGTACAGCGGCTCGCTGATCTTCGGGAGGTGTCCCGGGTCGTCCAGGTCGAAGACCGCGGTCCGCTGACCTCGCAAGGGCGCGAAGTAGGTCGCCTCGGGCTTGATCATCTCGACCGTCGCCTGGATGCTCTTGGCCATGTCGCCGCTGGCGATGGCCTCACTTCCCTTGTCGACGTCGGGCTGGGCTACGAGCAACATGCGCATGACGGACCTCCGTCCTGGCGGTGGGCGACTCGCACCGTGACCTGGTGTCGGAGGATGCGACGCGAGTCGCACCGTGATGGCGTGACAGATGAATCCCCGGTCACCGAGACCATGTCGGCCTTCGCGTGGCACTTGGGGCCGCCGACCGTACCGCGCCCCGCCGAACTTCCCTTTCGTCACTACGTGGAACTATGCGTCCGCGCCGCGGCCGAGTCGCCGTCGCCGCGCCGGTGGTCTGCGCGAACGCGCGGTAGGTGGTGGCCCCGAACACCATCCGCTGCTCGTCGTCGTACAGGGAGAGGCGGTGGTCGAGCAGCTCGGGGCCCGGCTTGCCCCAGTAGCCGGTCCGTTGCCGGTGGCGGCGCCGAAGCCGTCGAGGCTGGAGAAGACGTCGAAGGTGTATCGGAGCCGACGCTCAACTCGCCAGGCTGCTCCGCATTGACGCGCGTGAGGTTCACCACGCCCACGATCGCGGCGAGGCCGAGGCTCTGTTGGCCCAACGCCCGCACCGGGTTCGGCGAGAATACGAGCTTCCCTCGGCCGGCCACGCGCCGAGCTTCACCCGGACAATGATCACCGACGCGTGCACGGAGTGGGCCCTCGCTCACGAGCTGGACCGCGCCTAGCTCGTCGCAAGCGAGCTGGTCAGCAACGCCTTCGAGCACGCAACCGGCGACAGCCGGCTCCACCTCACACTCGACCAGAGAGGACTGACGATCGGGGTCAGCGACGGGTCCGTCCGCACGCCGAGCCCGGCCCGTCTCACCATGGGGCGCCCCGACCCGGCCAAGTTGGGGCTTCGAGTCATCATCAACCTCAGCGACGCCTGGGGCGTCAGCCAGCACGCCAACGGCAAGACCATCTGGGCCCTGCTCCGGACTACACCCGCAGGCACCACCTGAAGCCGGCAAACTGCTCGAACATGCCCGACTCGTAGTGCTGCCCACCGGTGCCACCCCTGAAGGTCGGCACGGAGTCGGTGGCTGCCTTCGAACAGCCTCGACCCGGGAGAGGCCGGGGTTCTCCTTGATTGGCGTTCTCGGTGCCCGGGACGCTGCTGCTGACGACGACCCTGCTGCTGAGAAGATCCGGCGGTCGCGCCAGCGATCGGCGATCTGGCCAACACCGAGACGCCGTGAAGATGTCCCCGGTGGCGACGCTCGTCGCGGTGCTGCTCGGCGGAGCCCTGCTCGCCCTCGTCGGCGCGCTGGTCACCGTCCCCATCGCGGCCGGCGCGCAGCTCGTCGTCCAGGAAGTGGTGCTCCCGCGACTCGACGAGGCCTGAAGGCCGGCCCGCGGCCGGCCGCTGCACAGCTCGCGATAACGCTGCAGTCGGGCGGACGGACGCTCGAGCACCTCGGCGTCGAGCTCGGCCGCATGCCTCTCGCCGAGGACAGGCGCGACGTGCAGGCGGACGATGTCCTCGTAGCGCTCCAGCGTGGTCGGCTCGATCTTGGCCACCTCGAGCCAGCTCCGCGGCGCGGGTCAGGGCGCGCTCGGCCTCGAGAGCCGTGGATACCGTCTCGACCAGGTAGCGGCGCTTGCGCCTCAGTGGATCGGTAGCCTCCGGATCTCCGCGCTCCTCGACAACGGGCTCTACCTCGGCGTGCTCGTCGCCGCCGCCGGCTTGTGACGTGTCATGGGCACGGCGGACGAGCGCTTCCCCGAAGTCTCTCAGGAGGCGTAGGTGTCGCGCCGGGGTGTGACCGTTCGCGGCGCACGATCACCCGCATCTCGGTCGGCCAGAGTACCAGGTTCATCAGGCCGGTTGCCTTGATGACCTCTGCCCCGGGCCGGGGCTCGCCGTCAGCGTTGTAAGCGGGCTGCCAGTCAGAGGCGGGCAGGGTGGCGAGCTGGTCGACGACGCCCTGGGTGAGGCCGAACCCGACCGAGTAGGACAGACGCCGGCGGTGGAGCCGGTCGAAGAGCACGGGGGAGGCCCTGGCCCCGTCGACCCGGACCAGGCATTCCGGCCGGCCCGGGCGCGGATGACGGTGATGTGGTCCCCGGCGCTGTTCGACCCGGCGTTGCCAGGTCGCAGCAGCGCGGCGAGGGGCTCCCCGTGCCGGCCGAGCCGCGGTCGCAGAACGCCCATAGGGTGGTGCCCGAAGCCCTTCTGGAACGTCGGTGTCGCGCCTTCCTTCTCGCTGTGGGCAGCGAGCAGGGTCCACGTCGATGGCCAGCGGCGATTCGGCGTCGGCCCGATGGTCGGGGGCCTGGTCAGCAGCCAGCGCCCAGGCCCGGGCCCGCGCGGTCGCGCGGACGTGTCGATGGCCGCCAACGCAGCGGTCGCGTCAGTGGCGAGACGGTCGATCGTGCGGGACACCGTCGGGTCCGAGGCGATCAGCCCGAGCAGGGCGGGTTCGGCGCGCGGCAGCGCAATGTCGGCTCGGCACTCCCTGGCCCACTGCGAGCCCGAGGGCGAGGTCGAGCACACCTTCGCCGGGTCGTGCGCCGCGAGCCGCGGCCGCCACGGTTCAAGCGCCGTCGACCTGATCGCCGTGACACGCGTGATCGACGACCTCAGCCGAGCGGGACCGACCAGGTCAGCGTGGTCCCGTGGAGTTCGCGGGGGGTGCGGGGTGAAGGTTCCGCCGCGGCGTTCGGCGCGGCGGCGCAGGTTGTCCAGGCCGCTGCGCTGCGCCGCGGGCCCGATTCCGACGCCGTCGTCGCGCACCTCGAGGGTGAGCCGGTCCGCGACGGCGGCACGGTGGACCTCGGCGGTGCGGGCCCGGGCGTCTGGGTGCTCATGTGAACGGCGGCTGAACCGGGCCTCTGGCGACGCGCGGGTTCGAGGGCAGATTCGCTCGCCCGGTCGCGGCGCCCGCGGCGGCGATGTCCGGGCAGGCGCTCGACATGGCCAGCACCGCCCACAGGTTGACCGCGCCTGGCTCCGGCCACGGGTCACACTCGGCGGCCAGCCGCCGCCAGTAGATGATCAGCGCCTCGTTCGCCGCGGCGATGGCCCGCGGGTCGAGGTCGGCGCCGTAGCCCGAGAAGAGGTTCCCGGACAGGTGCCGGTCCCCGGCAACTGCTCAGTGTGGGCTCGGACCGCTGGAACGACCAGCGGGCATGTAAGGCACCGACGGTGGGTCCACTTCACGAAGTAGACGAGTTCCCGTCGCGCAGCCCCGCCGCGGGGCTCACTGCCGAGGAGGGGCGGTCCGGCAACGGATGCCGCAGAAGTACCCGCGTCCCTCGTGCGTCGTAGTGGATCAGAACGGACCCGATGAGCCGTTGCATCATCTCGATCCCGCGGCCCCGTCCCGCGGGTTCATTCGACGGAACCAACCATAGTCCGTGGTCACTGATCTCGACACAGAATGAGGGCGGCTCGGTCCAGAAGGTCAATTCGACGCTGTCGTCGGCAGTGCTGGGGCGGTAGGCGTGTTCTACGCTGTTGCTCGCTGCCTCGCTGACGGCAAGCACCACGTCGTCCTCGGCGTCCTCCGTCAATGACAGCGGCGCCAACCAGCTGCGCACCTGCTCACGCAACGGTGCCAGTTGGCCGGGATGCGCAGGCCAGGTCTGGCGGACGAACTCGAACGCCTCGCGCCCTTCGGCGGATTCTGCCTCGCGCATTGCTGTCCCCCGACCATCCGCGGATGCGAGCCACCGGGGTCTCGGGCGACGCTCCGGAAGCGTACCCGTCGGTGCCGTTCCTCGCAGGTGGAGGACACAACGGCAGCCATTGACAAGCCAAGGCCTCGACCCGGTCTCACCCTGCGTCGTACATCGCTCCGTGCCCGCGGCGGTGCTCGGCCACCAAGGTCAGCTCCGGTAGCGAGTGGACCGGGCCGTCGGCACACAGGACCGCGTCGGTGAGCTCGAACAGCGCATCTGCCCGCGCCGTCAACGACGCGTAGAACTCCTGCCGGAACCCGGCGAGATCAACCCACTGGACCGGGGTGTCACCGAGCACCACCGGCCCGGCACAAGCCACACTAACCACCGCGGCCACCGCTTTCGTCTTCGAGCTCTGTGAGAGGAACCCGAAGAGGATCAAGCGGTGGCCGTGCCCATGTCCCGCCGACACGCCGCCCGAGCAGCATCAACCTGCTGGCAGCGGCCTCGGAGGGTTAAAGATCAAGTTCAGGGCCCGCACCAGATTCTGGCGCCCGTTGGCCTGTGGCCGGATCAAGCCCCAGCGGCTCCGCCGGGCGCTGGCCGGTCTCCCGTTGCCCCGTGCCGCCGACAGGCGGATCGTGCTCGCGGTGGATGTCAGCCCGTGGCTGCGCACTGGCTGCGCGGGGCCTCGGTCGCCAGCTCGTGCATGTGGACGTAAGAGGCGACTGCGGCGACCGCGGCGACAACCGAGACCGAGGCAACGGTGACAACACGGATCCAGCGCGGAGGCGGCCTGCTCATCGCGGATCACCTTTGAGGTCAGTGCGACCGTGATTCGCAGAGCCGATCGGCGGAGCCAGATGAGCCGTGTGCTCAGAGATTCGCGCAGCTGTGACGAATACGCTGCGCGGCGCGCACATTGCGCACGCGTTACGCAGCCGACCTGTGAGTTGTCGCGATTGTGCCGACTGAGAGCCCGCTGCTGCGTCCGCAGCTCTCGCATCGAGTTGCCCTTGGACAGAAGGCCGTGTTATAGGCTCGGTCTGAAGTCGGGCTTGTTGAGAGCTGTGGCTGCCTGTTGCGCTCGGATTGTGCGCCGGCGTTGGGGAGGATGTTCGCGGGTCAGCCTCCTGGGGCTGATCAAGTCCCCGGCCGGTGTCAGCAGCACCGCGCCCGGGGGCGTCCAACATGGATGGTGAAGGTCCGCGTGTAGTCCGCAGAGTCCCTGAAAAGTCCGTCCCTCTACCGCTCGGCGCACCCAACTGCCATCGGATGCCGCTAGAGGATTCTCCTGGTCAGCCGTCTACCCGCCGATATCGCTGCAGGTGAGACCTGGGTGGTGTCGTCTACAAGTTCGAGAGCTGACGGCGCGAAGCCGCAGGATCTGCGGACCGCCCGCGGACGGTGCACACTTCGCGCTGTGGGATGGGGCCGGTGGCTTCCGTGGGCGGCCGGGTTGGGCATCGCGGCGCACGACCTGGTCCAGCGGCAGCATGCGCTGCTGCGGAACTTCCCGGTGCTCGGCCACGGCCGGTACCTGATCGAGGCGGTCGGGCCGGAGCTGCGCCAGTACGTCGTGGCGGGCAACGACGAGGAGCGCCCCTTCAGCCGGGACCAGCGCCGGTGGGTCTACGCCTCCGCCAAGCGCGAGAACAACTACTTCGGGTTCGGCACCGACAACGACGTCGAGCACACCCCCGGCTACGTGATCATCAAGCACCGCACGTTCGGCCGGACCGCGCCCGCACACCCGCACCCGCAGGGCGAGGACGCGGTGTGGCTGCCGTGCGCGAAGGTCCTCGGCGCCGCTCGCGGCCGGCGCGCGGCCTTCCGGCCCGAGTCGGTCGTGAACATCTCCGGGATGAGCTACGGGTCGCTGTCCGGCCGGGCGATCGAGGCGATCAACCGGGGAGCCGCGGCCGCCGGGTGCCTGCAGAACACGGGCGAGGGCGGGATCGCGGCGCAGCACCGGTGCGGCGGCGAGCTGGTCTGGCAGATCGGCACCGCCTACTTCGGCTGCCGAGACGAGCAGGGCCGGTTCGACCTGCAGCGGCTCAAGGACGGCGTCGCCGCGGCGCCGGTGCGCGCGCTGGAGATCAAGCTGAGCCAGGGCGCCAAGCCGGGCCTGGGCGGCCTGCTGCCCGGGGTGAAGGTCACGGAGGAGATCGCCGCGGTCCGCGGGATTCCGGTGGGCAAGGACTGCGTGAGCCCGTCGCGGCACACGGCGTTCCGGGACGCGGACGAGCTGCTGGACTGGGTCGAGCTGCTGGCCGACGAGACCGGCCTGCCGGTGGGGATCAAGTCCGCCGTCGGCGACATGGAGTTCTGGACGGAGCTCACCGACCTGATGACCCGGACCGGCCGCGGGGTCGACTTCGTGACCGTCGACGGCGGCGAGGGCGGGACCGGCGCCTCCCCGCTGGTGTTCACCGACTCGGTCGCGCTGCCGTTCCGGCTCGGGTTCAGCCGCGTGTACCGGGAGTTCGCGCTGCGCGGCCTGCACGAGCAGGTGGTCTTCGTCGGGGCGGGGAAGCTCGGGCTGCCGGACAACGCCGTCGTCGCGTTCGCTCTCGGGGTCGACATGGTCAACGTCGCGCGCGAGGCGATGCTCGCGATCGGCTGCATCCAGGCCCAGAAGTGCCACACGGACACCTGCCCCACGGGAGTCGCCACCCAGAACCGCTGGCTCGCTCACGGCCTCGACCCGGCGCTGAAGTCGGCCCGGCTGGCCAATTACGTCCTGACCCTGCGCCGCGACCTGGGCAAGGTCGCCGAGGCCGCGGGTGTCGAGCATCCGGCGTTGATCACCACGGACGACGTCGAGATCCTCGACGGCCAGACCGTGGCCCGGGGCCTGGGCGAGGTGTACGACTACCGGCCCGGCTGGGGGCTGCCGGCGCGCCGGGACCAGGAGGAGATCGTCGCGTTGCTGCGGGAGGGCCGGCCCGCTCCCGTCTGACCAGGCGCCTGGGGACGCCGTGCCGACCGTCGCGAGCGGGGGCAGAGATACCGGAGGCGCCGTGCTTCTGCGCTCTCACAGGGAGCGGCGAGCGGGATGCGTCGAACGGCCGGTCCGAACTCGACGGTTCGCCTCAGCCACGTGGCCGAGCGGCAAGCGGTCGTCGAGCTGCGGTGACGGCAGGTCCTTCGAACATGTGTTCGAGTATGATCAGGGCATGGACGCAGGGCTCGTCGGTACCGCGCGTGATCGCCTTCAGGAGGCGATCGCGCAGCTGGCCGGTGCCGCCGGGCCCGATGCCGCTGCCGACGAGGTGATCGCCGGGCTCACCGCCTACGAGGAGGCTCGGCGGAGCCTGGACCGGGCGATGGTCGACGCGGTCGCGGACCTGCACCGGCGAGGGACCTTCGCCGAGCGTGGCTATCGGTCCCCCAGTGGCGCCCTGGGTGACCTGCTCGGCTGGGAGCGCTTCGAAGCCCGCCGCCGTGTGATCGCCGCCGAGTCGGTGTGCGAGCAGATCGGGCTCGACGGTGCTGCCCTGCCGGCCCGACTTCCCGCGACCGCGACCGTGTTCGCCTCCGGTGAGGTCGGGCTGCGGCACGTCGAGGTGATCGCCCGGCTGCTCGACAGCGGCCCCGCCCGGCGCCTGTCCCCGGAGACCTGGGCCGGGGCCGAGGTCCAACTCGCCTCCGGCGCCCGGCTCTACACGCCTTCCGAGCTGCACACCTGGGGCACCCAGCTCCTCGAGCTCCTCGACCAGGACGGCCCCGAACCCGACGACTCGCCGCCCGCGCAGATCAACGAGCTCCGGATCTCGCGCTTCCGCAGCCGGCCCGGCGGGAAGCTCGTCGGCCGCTACGACGACGCCGCCCTGTTCGACGCCATCGCCGCGGTCGTGGATGCCGGGGCCGCCCCGCGGGACACCGACGATCAGCGCAGCAGTGCGGAGCGGCAGGCCGAGGCGTTGGCCGAGGCCTGCACCCAGGTGCTGTTCCGGGGCCGGCTGCCCGAAACCGGGGGCCGGCGACCGCACGTGACCGTGACCGTGCGGTTGGAGGACCTGGAACGCCGGGCGGCGTCGGCGTCGCTGGAGTTCGGCGGGCAGCTCACCCCGCAGACCCTGCGCCAGTTGGCCTGCGACGCGGCGGTCATACCGGTGGTGCTCGACGGCACCGGGGTTCCGCTCGACGTCGGCCGGATCAGCCGCACCGTCCCGGACGGGCTGCGCCGCGCCGTCACCGTCCGCGACGGCGGCTGTGCGTTTCCCGGCTGCGACCGCCCACCGTCCTGGTGCGATCCATCATGTGAAGGAATGGCAGCACGGCGGCCCCACCACGCTGGGCAACCTCGCCATGCTCTGCGCCGTCCACCACCGGCTCGTCCACCACTCCCTGTGGGAGATCCGGATGGTCGACGGACGCCCGGAGTTCATCCCGCCGAGCTGGATCGACCACAGCAGGACACCCCGACGAAAACCACCCCCGCTCCTGCAACCGGTGGGGTGACACGACGGCCGCTCCCGTCTTCCCGGCCGATCCTTCGCGCGAGCCCGGCCGGGGGTTCGTCGACCTGGCCCACCTCAGGGCCTCTCTCGGCGCCCTGCCGGCGCAATGGGGCGGACGCCGATCGTCGCAATTCGCCAGGTGGCCGCGGTTCGCCGAGGCATCCGGGCTCGGACCGGGTACCCGGGCGGCCGGTCCCGGAGGGGTGTCCGGCTCCTCCGCCGGCGAAGGGAGAGCCCATGGTCCGGTCAGCGGTGGGAGCGAACCCGGAGCGAGCGGCGAGGCCCGGTGCCCGCGCTCGGACGCACCTGAGCGGAGGTGGCCCGTGTCCGTGACGACCACGCGCACCGCCGGTCCGCCGGTCACCCGGCACCGGAACGACTCGAACCTCGCCGACGTCGTCGAGCTCATCCTCGACCGGGGCCTGGTGATCGACGTGTTCGTGCGGGTCTCCCTGCTCGGGCTCGAGATCCTCACGATCGACATCCGGATCGTGGTCGCGAGCGTCGACACCTTCCTGCAGTACGCGGAGGCGACCGACCGCCTGTATCTGTACGGCACGAGTCCACGCGAACGGCGCCTACCCGCGGGGGACGACCACACCGAGGACGACGCCGAGTACGAGGGGTGAGCGCGATGGCCGACGAGGACAACCCGACGACGCCCCGCCGTCGGCGGAGCGCCCGGACGAGGCCCGCGCGGACCGAGAAGGCCGCGCCGGCGTCGGAGGAGGTCCGGGAGGACGACGCCGCGGACACCGCGGAGGAGGAACCCGTCGACGACGGCGCCGGGGAGGAGGCCGCGGGTACGGGGACCGGCGAGGAGGAGTCCGCCGAGGAGGAGTCCGCCGAGGAGGAGTCCGCCGAGGAGGAGTCCGGCGAGGAGGAGTCCGAGGAGGACTCCGGCGGGCAGGACGGTGCGGCCCGGGAGAGGCGCCCCGACGGCCCCGGCGGCCGGCCGGGTGGCTCGATCGTCCGGGTGGCGCGCCGCGCGGCGGAGCACGTCCGGGTGCTGACCGGCCGGCACCCGGAGACCGTGGTCTCGATCGAGCCGCGGAACGGCGACTGGTGTGTCGGGGTCGAGGTCGTCGAGACGCACCGCATCCCGGACTCGGCAGACATCCTCGCGATCTACGAGGTGCTCGTGCGGCCCGACGGCGACCTGCTGTCGTACCGGCGGGTCCGGCGCTACACGCGCGGTCAGGTCGACCGTCCGTGGCGGTGACGGGCGGCGCCGAGGCGTCCGCCACGACCCTCGCCCCGCCGATCGGCCCCGTCATGTCCGCCTGATCGGCACGTCCTCGCGAGGCGTCCGGAGTCAATTCGCCGCGATCGCCGGGTCCGGGGTTGGCGCGGGCGGGAGGTGGGGGATCCGCCGGCCCGACAGCACCCACGCGAGGAGGAGGCGACGATGTCGTCAGCACAACCGGCCGCCGGATCAGGACCGGCCCCGTCCGGCTCGTCCGACCAGCTGCAGGACGCGATGATCGCGTTCAACGACGAGGTCTTCGAGACCTTGCAGAAGCTGCTCAAGGCCCAGCAGGAGCTGGTCCGCGCCGTCATCGGGGCGGCCTCGGCGCCGGCGTCGGCCGGGGCGGACGAGGGCGGGCAGGACGAGCACGGGCCCGAGGACTCGGGCGCCGAGGGTGAGGCGCAGCCGGAGGTCATCTTCCCGCTCGACACCGAGACCGAGTCGCCCGAGGGCGGAGGCGACGAGGACGCCGAGGCCGACGAGGGCGCGGACGCGGAGGCCGAGGAGGTCGAGGAGGGCGCGGACGCGGAGGCAGAGGAGGTCGTGGACGCGGAGGTCGAGGAGGCCGAGGGCGACGAGGGGCCGGCGGACGAGGCCGACGGGGGCGCCGAGGACGCGGTGCCCCCCGACGCGGATTGGGTGCTCGACGCCGAGGCCGCCGGAGGCGTCGACGACGAGGAGGACGAGGCCGAGGGTGAGGAGGGCGTCGAGGCCGGGAGCGAGGACGCGCTGGACGCCGAGGCCGACGAGGGTGCCGAGGACGAGGCCGACGAGGGCCTGGACGACGAGGCGGACGAGGGTCTGGAGGACGAGGCCGACGAGGGTCTGGAGGACGAGGCTGACGAGGGACTGGAGGACGAGGCTGACGAGGACCTCGAGGACGAAGCTGACGAGGACCTCGAGGACGAAGCCGACGAGGACATCGAGGACGAGGCCGACGAGAGTGCCGAGGCCGAGGCCGACGACGGTCTGGAGGACGAGACCGACGACGGTCTGGAGGACGAGGCCGATGAGGGTCTGGAGGACGAGGCTGACGAGGGCCTGAACGACGAGATCGACGACGGTGCCGAGAACGAAGCCGTCGAGGGACTCGAGGACGAGGCCGACGAGGGTGCCGAGGACGAAGCCGTCGAGGACCTGGACGACGAAGCTGACGAGGGCCTGGAGGACGAGGGCGACGAGGGTCTCGAGGACGAAGCCGACGAGGACTTCGAGGACGAAGCCGACGAGGACTTCGAGGACGAAGCTGAGGACGGTGCCGACGCCGAGGCCGACCAGGGCGCCGAGGACGAGGGCGAGGCCGGGGACGAGGATCCCGACGGGCTGTCCGACGAGGACGTTCGCGTGGTCGCGGACGCGATGGTCGAGGCGGTGAACGCGGCTGCCGCGGACGAGGGCTCCTCGGACGGTCCCGCCGACTCCGCCGACTCCGCCGACTCCGCCGACTCCGCCGACTCCGCCGCCGACGACTCCGCCGACTCCGCCGCCGACGACTCCGCCGACTCCGCCGCCGACGACTCAGCCGACTCCGCCGCCGACGACTCAGCCGACGACTCCGCCGCCGACCAAGCGGAGGACGCGCCCGAGCGTCCGGCCGACAGCTCCGCCGACGACGAGGCCGCCGGCTCCACGCACGACCCGGACGACGACCAGGACGGTTCGGGCCGGCGTGGGTCGAAGGACTCCGCGCGATCGCAGAAGCGAGGCAAGTCCACGCGTCGCGGCACGTCCCGCCGGGGCAAGGCGCGCGCGGCGACCGACGGGTGATTCCCGGGCGACGGGGGCGGCGCCACCGCCGTCCCCGGCCCACCCGATCAGCGGGCCCGGTCACGGTGCGGGTACGGGGGAGGCACGGGCCGGTAACCTGATCGCGTGCGACTGGGTGTGCTCGACGTCGGCTCCAACACCGTGCACCTGCTGGTGGTGGACGCCCGCAGGGGAGGCCACCCGACCCCCGCGACCTCGCAGAAGGCCGAGCTGCGGCTGGCGGAGCACCTGCAGCCGGACGGCGCGCTGAGCAGGATCGGCGTCGACTCCCTGATCGCCGCCGTGCACACCGCGCGCGACTCCGCCGCCGAGCTGGAGTGCGACGACCTGCTGGCCTTCGCCACCTCCGCCCTGCGCGACGCGACGAACTCCGCCGCCGTCCTGGCCAAGGTGCGCTCCGACACCGGGGTCGCGCTCGAGGTGCTGCCCGGCGAGGACGAGGCGCGCTACACGTTCCTCGCCGTCCGCCGCTGGTACGGCTGGTCGGCCGGGCGGCTGCTGTGCCTCGACATCGGCGGGGGTTCGCTGGAGCTCGCGGCGGGCCGGGACGAGCACCCGGCGGCCGCCGCGTCGCTGCCGCTCGGGGCGGGCCGGCTGACCCGCGAGTGGTTCACCGGGGACCCGCCGTCGCGGCGCGAGGTCGAGGCGCTGCGGGAGAAGGTGGACGCCGATCTCGCGCCGGTCGCGCGCGAGCTCCGGAAACTGGGGGAGCCGGACCTGGCCGTCGGCACCTCGAAGACCTTCCGGTCCCTGGCCCGCCTGACGGGTGCGGCGCCCTCCGGCGCGGGCATCCGGGCCCGGCGGGTGCTGACCCACGCGGGGCTGCGGCAGCTCGGGTCGTTCATCAGCCGGATGTCGTCCGGGGACCTCGCGGAGCTGGAGGGCGTGAGCCCGAGCCGGGCGCACCAGCTCGTCGCCGGGGCGGTCGTCGCGGAGGCCGCGATGCGGGCCCTGAAGATCACGGAACTCGACCTCTGTCCGTGGGCGTTGCGCGAGGGAGTGATCCTCCGGCGGCTCGACACCCTCGACGGGTCGACCAGGGACGACCGCTCGGCGCACGACGCGCCCGGATCACTTGGACGCTTGACGTCGTACGAGGCACGGTGTAGCGGATGAGTTCAGAGTCCGACCAGCCGAGACAGCGCACGGTCGCCGAGCTGCTCGCCGAGAACGGCGGGGGAGCGGCGTCCGGGCGGCGTCGACGGCGCCGCGAGGCGGACGACTCGGGCGCCGAGCAGGCCGGCGGTCCTCCCGCCGCGGAGGGCCCGGGCGTCCCCGGCCGCCACGGCGGCACCCAGGCGTGGCGCGCCGAACCGGCCCCCGAGGCCCCGGCCCCCGCCGAGCCCTGGCGCACCGCCCGGCCGGCGGGCAACGCGTGGGAGCGCGGCCGCCAGGGCGGCCCGCGCCTCGAGCGCGACGCCGAGGAGGAGGCCGTCGATGACCGGGGCACCGGGTTCGGCCCGGGCGCCCGGCCGAACGGCGCGGCACCGGGTGGGTTCGCCCCGCGCGGCTTCGGCCGCCCCGACGAGGACGCTCCGCAGAACGGCTTCGGGCGCCCCAACGGCTTCGGTCCCGGTCAGGCGGGGCCGCAGCGTCCCGTCCAGAACGGCTTCGGCACCGCCGGGCAGGACGCGCCGAACGGCTTCGGCCGGAGCGGCCCGGGCCCGAACGGCGCTGCTCAGAACGGCACGGCCCACAACGGTGCGGCCCAGAACGGTGCGGCCCAGAACGGTGCGGCCCAGAACGGTGCGGCCCAGAACGGTGCGGCCCAGAACGGTGCGGCCCAGAACGGCGTCCAGAACGGGGCGCCCACCGGTGTCGGACAACCGCGCCCCTGGCAGAACGCGAGCCAGAACGGCGCAGGCCAGAACGGCGCGAGCCTCCAGGACCGCCCCGGCCCGACCGCCCCCGCACCGAACGAGCCCGAGTTCGGTCGCGCCCCCCACCGCCCCGACGCGCCCGCGCAGGGCGGCTGGGCCGGGAACACGGCGTCGGCCGGCACCGTCGGCCTGCCCACGGAGGCGGGGCGCACCGGTGCACCGGAGCAGTCCCCCTGGGCCCCCGTCGGCCGACCCGGGCGACCGGGCGAGCCCGGCACCGAGCAGCTCGGCCGCGTCCGCGCGCCGCAGGACGAGCCGCTGACCGCCCCGTTCGGCTCCGTGTACGCCGGCCCGCCCACCCAGCTCGGCGGCCGGCCCGTCCACGAGGACGACGACGCGGGTCCGCCCACCCAGTTCGGCGCCCCGCCCCTCCACGACGAGGACGAGGACGACGCCGGCCCGCCCACCCAGCTGGGCGCTCCCCCGCTCCACGACGAGGACGACGACGACACCTACCACGCCCCCGCGGGCCTGGGCAGGCGTGCGCCGGTCGAGCCCGACGAGGAGGACGAGGAGGAGGGCGAGGGCACGCCGCAGGGCTGGGCCGTCGTCATCGGCCAGTGGATCGCGGGCGCACTCGTCGGCGCCGCGGTGTGGGTCGGCTTCCGGTACCTCTGGTTCAACCTGCCGGTGGTCGCGCTGGCCGCCGCGGTGATCATCACGGTCGGCCTGGTGCTCGGGGTCCGCGCCCTGCTGCGCAACGACGACCTGCGCACCACCGCCTTCGCGGTGGGCGTGGGCCTGCTGCTGACCGTCTCCCCCGCGATCCTGGTACTCCTGGAACGGTGACCTCCCCGCCGGTCGCCCTGTCCACCGCCTCGGTCTACCCGGAGCCCGCCGCGGCGGCGTTCGAGCTGGCCGCGGAGCTGGGGTACGACGGCGTCGAGCTGATGGTCTGGACGGATCCGGTGTCGCAGGACGCCCGGGCCGTCGAGCGGCTCGCGGAGCGGTACGGGGTGCCGGTGCTGGCCGTGCACGCGCCCTGCCTCGCCGTCACGCAGCGGGTGTGGGGGTCGGACCCGGTCACCCGGATCCGCCGGTCCGTCGCGGCCGCGGAGCGGTTCGGGTCGCGCACCGTGGTGCTGCACCCGCCGTTCCGCTGGCAGCGTCGCTACGCCGCGGTGTTCGCCGACGAGGTGGCCCGGGCGGGGGAGCGGGCGGGCGTGCGGCTCGCCGTCGAGAACATGTTCCCGGTGTCGCGGGGCCGGATCCGCACCGTGCCGTACGCGCCCGGCTTCGACCCGACCGTGGTCGGCCACAGCTTCTACACCCTCGACCTCTCGCACACCGCCGCTGCCGGCTCGGACGCGCTGGCCATGCTCGACCGCATGGGCGACGGGCTGGTCCACCTGCACCTCACGGACGGCTCCGGCGGCCCGCGGGACGAGCACCTGATCCCCGGGCGCGGCACCCAGCCCTGCGCCGAGGTGTGCGAGCGGTTGGCCACGCGCCGGTTCGCGAGCGAGGGCGTCGTGGTCCTCGAGGTGAGCACGCGGCGCTGCCGGACCCGGGACGAGCGGTCTGCGATGCTGGCCGAGGCGCTCGTCTACGCCCGCCTGCACCTGGTCGCGCCGGTCCCGCCGGTGTTGACCGTCCCGGAGCAGGCGCCCCTGCCGCAGCCCGCCCCCCAGGGCTGAGCGGCGCGCGTCACACCGCCGGAGCGGGCCCGGCGTGATACGACCGTTTCATGGCTCCCACCGATGTGACCGTCGATCGGCCGTTCGCGGCGTCCACCGTGCTGACCGACGAGGGCGGGGGCCGCTTCACCGCGGAGCTCGGCACGCTGTTCTCCATCGGCGGCAAGGCCCACGGCGGCCTGCTGATGGTCCTGCTGACCAAGGCGGGGCTCGCCAGGCTGAACGCCGAGCACGGCGGGGACACCGAGCTCGATCCGGTGGTCGTCGGGACGGAGTTCCTGCGCGCCCCCGAACTGGGCACGGTCGAGCTCGAGACGGACGTGCTCAAGCTCGGCCGGCAGGCGTCGGTCGCGGCGGCCCGGATGACCCAGGACGGCAGGCTCCTGCTCTCGGCCACCGTCACGGCGGGCGCGCTGCCCGACGCCGACCCGAGCTGGCTGGCCGAGTCCCCGATGCCGCTGGAGCCGCCGGCGGACGCGATCGACTTCGTGCCGGACGTCCGGACCCCCGGCGAGGGGCTGGCCGCGGCCACCGAGGCGCGCTACGACCCGGCCACGATGGCGTTCCTGCGCCGGGAGACCGCGGAACCGGTGGTGCGGGGCTGGATGCGGCCCCGCGGGGAGGACCCGGACCCGTTGTTCGCGCTGCTCGCCGGGGACGCGCTGCCGCCGACCGTGTTCAACCGGGGCGCCGGGCGCGGCTGGGCACCGACCGTGCAGCTCACCGCGATGCTGCGGGCGCGGCCCGCGCCGGGCTGGCTGGCGCTGGAGTCGCGCTCGCAGATGATCGCCGGGACCTGGTTCGACGAGGACTGCACCGTGCGCGACGCGACGGGCCGGGTGGTCTGCCAGGCCCGCCAGCTCGCGCTCTCCCCGCTCTCGCGCAAGTAAGGCGCGCACCCTCCCCGACCTGCCCGGAGTCCGGCGGTTACCGTCGATCCATGACACGTATCGCGGTTCTGGGCGGCGGCAAGATCGGCGAGGCGCTCCTCTCGGGGCTGCTCGCGGCGGGCCGGCCCGCGGCGGACCTGGTGTTCACCGAGCGACACCCGGAGCGGGCCGCCGAGCTGTCCGGACGCCTCGGGGTGGACTCGGCCGACGTGGCGGGCGCCGCGGCCAAGGCCGACGTCGTGGTGGTCGCGGTCAAGCCGCAGGACATCGCCCCGGTCCTCACCGAGCTGAAGGCGGCGTTGACCCCGGGGACGCTCGTCGTCTCGCTGTGCGCCGGCCTGCCGACCGCGCTGTTCGAGGGCGGTCTGCCCGAGGGGACGCCGGTCGTGCGGGTCATGCCGAACACCCCGATGGTCGTCGGCGAGGCGATGAGCGCGGTCTCCGGCGGCAGCCACGCCACCACCGAGCACCTGGCGCTCGCCGAGGAGATGCTCGGCTCGGTGGGCCGCGTGGTGCGGGTCCCCGAGGCCCAGCAGGACGCCGTGACCGCGCTGTCCGGCTCCGGCCCGGCGTACTTCTTCTACCTGGTCGAGGCCATGATCGACGCCGGGATACTGCTGGGCCTGCCGCGCACCGTCGCCGCCGACCTGATCGTCCAGTCCGCCTTCGGCGCGGCCACCATGCTCCGGGAGTCCGACGACCACCCGGTGCTGCTCCGCGAGGCCGTCACGTCCCCGGCCGGCACGACCATCGCGGCCATCCGCGAGCTGGAACGGCACGGCGTCCGGGCGGCGCTGATCGACGCGATCGAGGCCGCGCGGGACCGCTCGGTGGAGCTGGGACGCTCGGTGCAGAACCGTTGACCCGAACGAAGGATCACGTCTCACCCTGACGCGCGGCTGAATTCCCTGCCCGAGTGGCATGGTGTGTCGAAGGCGTCACACCGGCACCGCTATCCTCACGGGGAACACGCCGCGCGGGGGACGAGGACCCCGGGCGGGACCGTGGGACTTCTCCAGGGAAGGCGGTGTCCGGATGGCCACGCAGCAGCCAGGGCATTCAGGGCAGCCCGAACGCATCGACAACATCGCCGCGGTGCAGTTCCTCACCGTGGCGGAGGTCGCCGCCATGATGCGGGTCTCCAAGATGACCGTGTACCGGCTGGTGCACGGTGGGGAGCTCCCCGCGGCCCGGGTGGGTCGTTCGTTCCGCGTCCCGAAGCGCGCCGTCGAGGACTACCTGCGGCACGCGTACTTCGACGCGGGCTGAGCGGCGCGGGCAACCCGCTCACTCCCAGCAGTCCACGACCCGCCCTGGCGGGTCGGTCCGCCGGGCGCCGGGTAGGATCGGCGACCGGTCATCGTCTCGCCGTGTGCACCCGCGTGCGCGCGACCGCCGCGCGGCGGGGACACACCCTCTCGGGCCGGCTCCCGGCCGCGAGCGAAGCAGTGAGCACAGGAGGTACCGGCGCATGGGCTCGGTCATCAAGAAGCGTCGCAAGCGCATGTCCAAGAAGAAGCACCGCAAGCTGCTCCGCAAGACCCGCGTGCAGCGTCGCAAGCTCGGCAAGTGAGGTGTGACCCCGCCCGTCCCTCGCAGGGGCGGGCCGGGGTCCACCGGCCCGGGTCGCACCCGGGATCCCTGGTCGCACGACGAACGAGGTCGGGTCCGTGACGCGCACGGGATCTCCCCGCGACGCCGACCGCAGCAGCGGCGGCGCCGCTCCCTCCGTCGTGCTGGTGACAGGTGTCAGCCGCTTCCTCGGCGGCAACCTGGCCGCACGGCTCGCCGCGAACCCCGCCATCGAGCGGGTGCTCGGCGTCGACACCGTCCCCCCGTCCCGGGACATGTTGCGCCGCATGGGCCGCGCGGAATTCGTCCGCGCGGACATCCGCAACCCGCTCATCGCCAAGGTCATCTCCGGCGCCGGCGTCGACACCGTGGTGCACGCCGCCCTCTCCGCCGGCCCCGGCTCGTCCGGCGGCCGCACGGCGATGAAGGAGATGAACGTCATCGGGACGATGCAGCTCCTCGCCGCCTGCCAGAAGTCGGAGCGGGTGCGGCGCGTCGTCCTGAAGTCCACCACCGCCGTCTACGGCTCGGGCTCGCGCGACCCCGCGCTGTTCGACGAGTCGATGACGCCGAAGGACCTCCCCTCCGGCGGCTACGCCAAGGACGCCGCCGAGATCGAGGGCTACCTGCGCGGCTTCGCCCGCCGCCGCCCGGACGTCACGACCAGCGTCCTGCGCTTCTGCAACTACGTCGGCCCGCGCATCGAGACGGTGCTGACCCGCTACTTCTCGCTGCCGGTCGTCCCGACGATCCTCGGCTTCGACCCGCGGCTGCAGTTCCTGCACGAGGAGGACGCGCTCGCCGTGCTCGAGCGGGCCGCCGTGGAGGAGCATCCCGGCGTCTACAACGTCGCGGCCGACGGGGTGCTCATGCTCTCCCAGGCCATCCGCCGGGCCGGCCGGGTGCAGGCCGGGGTCCCGTCACCGCTGGTCGGGCCGGTCGGTCGGTTCCTGCGCGGCACCCGCGTCGTCGACTACTCGCCGGAGCAGATGCGCTTCCTCAACTTCGGCCGGGTGGTGGACACGACGAGGTTGAAGGAACGCTTCGGCTTCCACCCTCGCTGGACCACCGTCCAGGCCTTCGACGACTACGTGCGCGGCCGCGCGCTGCGGCCGGTCCTCGGGGCCGAGCGGATCGAGGCGGCGGAGCGGACGGTCCTGCAGGCCGCGCGGATGCTGCACTAGCGGGCCACGGGGCCGGGGGTAGGCATGGTGCGGCGGTCGGGGAAATCGGACAACGGCGCAGGATCGGAGGGGGTTCGGGTGCCGGAAGCGCGCGTCATCCCGTTGCGGGCGGACGAGACCGGGGGACGCACCCGGTGGCGGCTCGGGGAGGGCCGCGACCGGGGCGGGAGCCGCCAGGGCGCGCGCACCCGCGCGGGCGCGGAGGCACGCGAGCCGGGCCGCGAGACCGGGCGTGAGCCGGGTCGCACGCGCGGTCCGGCCACGACCACGCCGCGCCCCCGCCCGGCGCTCGACGAGGACGGGAGCGGCGGCGCCGCGGTGCCGCCCGTGGCGGCCGTGCCGGACCCGGAGCCCCCGGCCTGGGAGGTCGGGCTCGAGGAGGTGCTGCGGTTCCTGCGCCGCCGCCTCTCGGGCGACTACTCGGTCGACGAGTTCGGTTTCGACGCCGACCTCGCCGACAAGGTGCTCGCGCCCGCGCTGCGGCCGCTCTACGAGCGCTGGTTCCGGGTGGAGACCATCGGCCTGCACCACGTCCCGGACACCGGCGGCGCGCTCGTCGTCGCCAACCACTCGGGGACCCTCCCGCTCGACGCGCTGATGACCATCCAGGCGCTGCACGACGAGCACCCGGCCGCCCGCCGGTTGCGGCTGCTCGGCGCGGACCTCATGTTCAAGCTGCCGGTGGTGGGTGAGCTGGCCCGCAAGAACGGCGCCACCCTGGCCTGCAACGCCGACGCGGAGCGGCTGATGTCCTCCGGCGAGCTCGTCGGGGTGTTCCCCGAGGGCTTCAAGGGCATCGGCAAGCCCTTCAAGGACCGGTACAAGCTGCAGCGCTTCGGCCGCGGCGGGTTCGTCTCCGCCGCGCTGCGCACCGGCGTGCCGATCATCCCGTGCTCGATCGTCGGCGCGGAGGAGACCTACCCGAAGATCGGCGACATCGCGCCGCTCGCCCGGCTGCTCGGCGCGCCGTACTTCCCGATCACGCCGACCTTCCCGCTGCTCGGCCCGCTGGGTCTCGTCCCGCTGCCGTCGAAGTGGTACATCGAGTTCGGCGAGCCGATCTCGCTCGACGCCTACACCCCGGCGGACGCCGAGGACCCGATGCTCGTGTTCAACCTGACCGACCAGGTGCGCGAGACCATCCAGCACACCCTCTACCGGCTGCTCAGCCAGCGGCGGAACGTGTTCCTGGGCTGAGCGGGGCCCTCAGCGCCGCCGGTACGCCACGCCGGCGGCGACCGCCCCGGCCACCGCACCGGCGCCGAGCACCGAGGGCACCCCGATCCGGGCCACCTTGCGCCCGCTGCGGAAGTCCCGGATCTGCCAGCCGCGGTCCTTGGCGACGTCCCGCAGCTCCGAGTCCGGGTTGACGGCCACGGCGGTGCCGACCGCGGACAGCATCGGCACGTCGTTCACCGAGTCCGAGTAGGCGGTGCAGCGCCGCAGGTTCAGGCCCTCGGTGGCGGCCAGCGCGCGCACCGCGTGGGCCTTCGCCGGGCCGTGCAGGATCTCGCCGACCAGCCGCCCGGTGTAGTGCCCGTCGACGCTCTCGGCGACCGTGCCGAGCGCCCCGGTCAGGCCGAGCCGCCGAGCGATGATCAGGGCCAGCTCGACGGGCGTCGCCGTGACCAGCCAGACCCGCTGCCCGGCGTCGAGGTGCATCTGGGCGAGTGCGCGGGTGCCGGCCCAGATCCGGTCCGCCATCAGCTCGTCGTAGATCTCCTCGCCGAGCGACACGACCTCGTCGACGGGGCGGCCCGCGACGAAGGACAGCGCGGTGTCCCGGTGCCCGGCGATGCCGTTCTTGTCCTCGCGCCCGCCGATCCGGAACTTGAGCTGCTGCCAGGCGAATCCGGCGAGGTCGGAGGTGGTGAAGAACTTGCGGGCCGCCAGCCCGCGGGCGAAGTGGAAGATCGAGGCGCCGACCATCATCGTGTTGTCGACGTCGAAGAACGCGGCCGCGGTGAGGTCCACGTCGGCCGCCGCGGACGGCGGTGGCTCACCGGCGGCGACGGCGGCGGCCGCGGCGGCCTCGCCCGCCCGCTGCGCGCGGTCGAGGGCCGTGGCCTCCTCGATCACGTCGGTCGTCTCGGTGACGCCCGCCACCTCACCGCGGGCACCGTTCCGAAGCGGGTCGGCGGCACCGTCCCGGCCCTCCCCGCCCGCGCCCTGCGGCTCACCGTGCTCCACAACCACCTCGGGTCCTACCACCTGGGGGCCTCCCGGTCCGTGCTCGCGCCGGTCCGTGCCCGCCGTGCCGATCCGTCCGCCGGCCCGGCCGTTCCGTGACCGGTCGGGCACCGCGCGTCCAGCCTACTGGGCGACCCCGACCGTACCGACGCGAAACGGCCTCCGGACGCGGAACGGGGCCGCACGGTGTGTCACCGCGCGACCCCGTTCCGTCGTCTTCCGGGCTGTCCGCCGCTCAGCCGATGGTGATCGGCCCCAGGCCGGGCAGCAGCGGCGGCAGCGTGATCGGGGGCAGGACGCCGCCCCCGCCGCCGCTCGGTGCCTCGGACGAGCTCTTCTCCGTGCTGCTCGACTTCTCCGAGCCGCTCGTCGTGGTGCTCGTCGCACCCGCCTCGCCGGTCCCGGGCAGGACGCCCTCCGGCAGCAGCCCGTTCTCGGTCGCGCTCGGGTCGCTCGACGGCTGCGGGCCGGTGCTGTCCGACGGCGCGGCCGGGCTGGTGCGCGCGGACTGCGGGCTGCCGTTCGGGATCCGCTCGTCGACCGCGCCGCCACCCTGGCCGGCGTTCGACGCGACCGGGACGCAGGGGCCGGTGGCCGGGATCGGGCCGAGGTCGTCGACGCCGTCGCTGACCTCGCTGCAGCCCATCCGGGCCTGCAGGGCCGCGGCCCGCTCCGACATGCGCTCCATCAGCCGCGCCGACCGGTCGGCGCCCGGGATCTCGCCGCCCGAGGTCCGCAGGGCCTCGATCGCCCGGGCCTGCTTCTGCGCCCAGGCATCGAGGTCGCCGAGACCGGTGTCGGTCGGCGGCTGCGCGCCGGACAGCATCATCCGGGAGCCCTCGCTGGCCGCGTCGTCGAACGCGGTGAGCGCGGACTCGTAGGTGTCGGCGGACGGCGCGCGACCGGCCTGCTGCAGCGCCCGCACCTCGTCCAGCCGGGTCGCGGCCAGGTCGAGGTGGCGCTGCGCCTTGGCCGCGTCGCCGAAGGTGAACGCGGTGCCGGTGGACTCGGTCGCGAGCTTGACCGCGTACAGGCTGTCGCCCGGCAGCGCGTCCCGGCTCATCATCGCCGTGCCGCCGGTGAGGGCGACCAGCGCGAGCGCCGCGGCGCCGCCGACGAGGGCGACCCGCTTGCGCAGGCTCGGCCGCCGCCCGCCCGGGCCGCGGGACCCGCCGGCGCGGCCGGGGTTGTCCGGGTGGTCGGTGGGCAGCACGTGCCGCGGACCCCGCTTCGACCGCCGGGAGCCGGCTCCGCCCGTGGCCGAGGCCGCCACGGTGCGCTCACCGGAGGATCCGGAGCGGGTCGCGCCCTCGGGCCCCTCCGGCCGCAGCGCGGCGGTGAGGTCGGTGGTCTGCTCCAGCGCGTCCGCCGGGACCGGCTCGATCCGGGTGGTCCGCTCGGTGGCGGACTCCTCCGGCGCGCCCCACTCCTTCTCCAGGGCGGCGAAGAAGTTCGAGCGCATGCGCTCGGCGGTCTCGTCGTCCGGGCTCAGGTCGGTACGGCTGCGATCGAGCGCGGCCGCGAGGGCCAGCTCGTGCTCCAGATCGTCGTCCGGCGCGAAACGGGGGTCGAGATGTTCCTCGCCCCACCACTCGTCGTCCGAGCCCCATCGTCCCGCGGGCATGTTCGCCGTCCTCACTGCATCCCTGCACTGTTCGTCAGCGTCCGGCCCGATCGGGGCCTCGCGCTCTGCCGACGTTCACCCACACAACGAGACGGGCGGTCGTCGGTTACGGCACAAGGACCGTTCACCGCTTGGTGTGGCTCACTCGTCGCATCCGTAACGACAAGCATGTAGTTCGCGATATAGGCGCCGCTCACCGCAACCCCTCGGGGAGGAGCTGCGCCAGACGGCGTACGGCGCGGTGCTGCAGCGCCTTCACCGCCCCCTCGGCCCGGTTCATCCGCTGCGCGGTCTCGGCGACCGACAGTCCCTGGAGGAACCGCATGCGGATGCAGTCCTGCTGGTCGGGGTTGAGCTTCTCGATCGCCTTGAGCAGCTCCGAGTTCGTGGCGTTCTCGATGACCTGCTGCTCGGGCCCGTGCGTGCTCGGGGAGTGCTCGACCATGTCCGCGGTCGTCGACTCGAGCCGGTACCGGCTGGACTTGACGTGGTCGAAGATCAGGTTGCGCGCGATCGTGACGAACCAGGCGCCGATGTCCCGGCCCTGGTAGCTCACCGAGCCGATCCGGCGCAGCGCGCGCAGGAACGTCTCCTGGGTGAGGTCCTCGGCCAGCGTGCGGTCGCCGAGCCGGAACAGCACGTACCGGAAGACGACCTCGTGGTAGCGCGCGTACAGCTCCTTGAAGGCGTCCTGGTCGCCGGCCTGGCAGGCCTTGACCAGGGTCCAGGAGCCGCCGCCGTCCGGCTCGGCGTCCGGACGCGGCTCGACCGCCCCCGGTCCGGGCTCGGCCGAGCGCGGCTGCGGGCCCGACGGCGGGGGACCCGCCGGCGGCGGGACGGCGTGGGGACGGGCGACGGGGGGAGCTGTCACGGGCGCCTGCTGTCGGGTCGGCCGGCCGTCCGGGGTCCGGCCGTCGGCCGGGGCGGTCGGGTCGGGCGCGGACGGGGGAGCGGCGGGTGCCGGTCGGTGGGTCGTGGAGCCGACGGACCGGGCCTGCCGGGGCAGGTCGGACCAGGAGGAGGGAGCCGGGTCCGCACCGGTCGGGTGCGAGGGCCCGAACCGCTCCGTGGGGAGCAGCCCGTCGGGACGCATCGAGGAGGTCATGAAGCCCGGTGCACCCGGTGTCGGACAGGGCAGCGCGGGAGGACCCGCGGTGCGCTGGCAACAGGCTGCATGCCACTCCCTTGGGTGAGAACTCGTGCCGAACCCGGCGGTCCGGCGTTGGCAGGTTGTGGGGGCGGACTCTAGGGCAGCCGCCCGGCGCCCAGACGGGTGCCACCGCTCGCCGAATGCCTTATCCGGTGAGCGGACGGTCACGCGCGGTCAACGTGGTCGTGGCGTAGCGTGTTCGGTCGACGCGCCGCGTGACGGCGTGTCGACCTGCCGCCGGGCGCACGGGGGTTGCGCTCGGACGGACTTCACGTCATGCGCGAGGGCGGTCCCGCCGTCTGCCAGACTCGGCGCGTGCAGCCTTCCACCACCCGGAGCCCCGGCCCCGGGCCCGACGTCGAGCACCTGGGTGAGCTGGTCCGGCGGGCGGCGCGCCGCGAGCCCGGCCAGCCCGCGGTCGTCGACGTCACCGCCGGGCGCACGCTGACCTGGGCGGAGCTCGACGCCGCCGCCGACGCGGAGGCCACGCGGCTCGCCGCCGCCGGGATCGGCCCCGGGGACCGGGTCGTGCTGGTGCTGCCCAACGGCACCGGCTTCTGCGTCGCCCTGTTCGGCGTGCTGCGCGCCGGGGCGATCGCCGTCCCCGTCGGCCAGCGGTCGGTGGCCCGCGAGGTCGCCGTGGTCCTCGACGACGCCCGGCCTGCCGCCGTCGTCGCCGACGCCGGGGTCGCGGCCGACGTCGCCCGGGAGGCCGGCCTGCCGGTCCTCGCGCCGCCGCCCGTCGAACGGGAGGCGCCCGGCACCCCGGTGCCCGAGGCGCCGGGCGGCGAGGCGATCGCGCTGCTCATCTACACGTCCGGCACCACCGGCCGCCCGCGCGGCGTGCAGCTGTCGCACCGCGCGCTGCTGGCCAACCGGGCGCAGACCGCCGCGCTCCGCCCCGCCCCGGTCACCCCGGCCGACCGGGTCCTGCTGGCGCTGCCGCTCTTCCACAGCTTCGGGCTGGCCGCCGGCTTCCTGCAGGTGTGCTGGGCCGGCGCGACGGCCGTGCTCACCGAGCGGTTCGACGCCGGCGCCACCCCGCGGATCCTGCGCGACCACCGGGTCAGCGCCCTGGCGGGGGTGCCGTCGCTCTACCGGGCCCTGCTCGACGTGCCGGCCGAGGACCTGCGCGGGGCGCTCGAGGGCGTGCGGATCTGCACCTCCGGCGGCGCGCCGCTGCCCCCGGCCTGGCTCACCGCCTTCCGCGAGGCCACCGGCACGGAGGTGCTCGAGGGCTACGGGCTGTCCGAGGCCGGCCCGGTCGTCACCTGCAACCTCCCGGGGCACAGCAAGCCGGGCTCGGTCGGCAGGCCGATCCCGGGCGTCGAGCTGCGCCTGGTCGACGCCGAGGGCGAGCCGCTCGCCGGGCGCACGGCCGAGGAGGGCGAGGAGGGCGACACCGCCGACGTCTTCTCCGACCCGGAGGAGGACACCGGGCTGGTCGCGGTGCGGGGCCCCAACCTCTTCTCCGGCTACTGGCCGGACGGCGCGGGCGGGCCCGACGCCGAGGGCTGGTTCCGCACCGCGGACGTCGGCTACCTCGACGCGGACGGGGACCTGCACCTCGTGGACCGGTCGACGGACCTCGTCATCGTCAACGGGTTCAACGTCTACCCCCGCGAGGTCGAGGAGGTCCTCGCCGGGATGGACGAGGTGGCCGAGGTCGCCGTCGTCGGGGTGCCGGACGACCGGACGGGCGCCGCCGTCAAGGCCGTGATCGTGCCCGCGCCGGGCACGAGCCCGGACGCCGACGCGGTCCGGGAGTACTGCGCGACCCGGCTGGCCCGCTTCAAGCGGCCCACCGTGATCGCGTTCGTCGACGAGCTGCCGCGCACGCCGACCGGGAAGATCGCCCGGCGGGTGCTGGCGGGGACGGAGACCGCATGAGCCGGACGGTCACGGTGCTGAGCAGGGCGAACTGCCACCTGTGCGAGGTCGCCGAGGCGGACGTCGCGCGGATCTGCGGCGAGCTGGGCGTGGACTGGCGCACCGAGGACGTCGACGCCGACCCGGAGCTGCGCGCCGAGTACGGCGACATGGTCCCGGTGATCCTGATCGACGGGAAGCAGCACGGCTACTACCGGGTGGAGGAGGAGCGGTTCCGCCGGGCCCTCACCGCGTGAGCCCGACCCCGTCCGCAGTATGGATCCATGACGCGTCCATGAGCCGGTCGCACGCGCACCATGGATCCATGACGCGGGTGAACCTCCGGGGCTCCGGGAGCGAACCATGGACGTGAGCCACACCCTCGCCCGTCCCGCCGCCCCGGTCCTGTCGCGTCCCGTCGCCGCCGCGGTCGCGGTGCTCGCCGTCGGCGCGGCGCTCGGGGTGGGCCAGCTCGTCGCCGGGCTGCTGTCGCCCACGTCGTCGCCCTACCTGGCGGTCGGCGACGCGGCGGTCCGCCTGGCGCCGCCGCCGGTCGTCGAGTTCGCGAAGTCGGCCTTCGGCACCGCCGACAAACCGGTGCTCCTCGCCGGAATGGCCGTGGTGCTGCTGCTGGTCACGGTGGCCGCCGGGCTCGCGTCGCGCCGCTCGTCGGTACCGGCGCAGGTCGTGATCGGGGCGCTGGGCCTGGCGGGGACCGCCGCGGTGGTCCTCGGCCCGGCGTTCGCGCCGGCGGACCTGGTCGCGCCGCTCGCCGCGGCTGCGGCGGGCCTGTGGGTGGTCCGCACGCTGCACCGGCTCGCCCTCGCCGCGGCGGCGGCCCCCGAGGCGCCGGGCGTGCGCGGCCTCCCGCGGCGGACGGTGCTGATCGGGGCCTCGGCCGCGGTCGGGGTCGGCGCGCTGGCGGCCGGCGGGGTCGGCGTGGCCGTCGGGCGCGGGACCGTCGACTCGCGCACCCGCCTCACCCAGCGGCTCGCCGCCGCGACCGTCGTCCGCGAGGCCCCGCTGCCGCCCGGGACGGACTTCGCCGCCGAGCTGGGCACCACGCGGTTCGTCACGCCGAACCCGGAGTTCTACCGGATCGACACGGCCCTGCGGGTGCCGCAGCTGCGCGCCGAGGACTGGAGCCTCCGCGTGCACGGCCGGGTGGCGCGGGAGCTCACGCTGACGGTCGACGACCTGTTCGCCCGCCCGCTCGTCGAGCGGACGATCACGATGACCTGCGTGTCCAACGAGGTCGGCGGCGACCTCATCTCGACCGCCCGGTTCGTCGGCGTCGAGCTGGCGGACGTGCTCCGTGACGCGGGCCCGCTGCCCGGCGCCGACCAGATCCTCTCCACCAGCACGGACGGCTGGACGGCCGGCACCCCGACCGCCGTGGTCCTCGAGCCGGGGCGCGGGGCGCTGCTGGCGCTGGGGATGGACGATGAGGCGCTGCCCGCCGAGCACGGCTTCCCGGTGCGGATGGTCGTGCCCGGGCTGTACGGCTACGTCTCGGCCACCAAATGGGTCACCGACCTCGAGCTGACCTCCTTCGCCGACCGCGACTCCTACTGGGTGCAGCGCGGCTGGGGCGAGCGCGGGCCGATCAAGACGGAGTGCCGCATCGACCTGCCCCGCGGCTTCTCGCAGGTGCCGGCCGGGCGGGTGACCGTCGCCGGTATCGCGTGGTCGCAGCCGCGGGGCATCTCCCGGGTGGAGATCAGCGTCGACGGCGGCCCGTGGGCCGAGGCGCAGCTCGCCGCGGAGGTCGGCGGGAACACCTGGCGGATGTGGCGCGGCACGGTCGAGGTGGGTCCGGGCAGCCACACCGTCCGCGCCCGGGCCACGGACGGCCTGGGGAACCTGCAGACCGAACAGCGCGCCGACGTGCTGCCCGACGGCGCGACGGGCTGGCCCGCGATGATCTTCTCCGCGGCCTGACCGGGCAGCCGAGACCTGATCGTGATCCCGCCGGACGGGCGTGCCGGCGGCGGACACGTTAGGCATGGGCAGGCCCCGGGAAGGAGAGATGTCGTGCGCAGCATCCAGCGTCTGGTCACCCTCGGAGCGGCCGCGGCCGCCGTCGTCGTGCTGGGGGCGTGCACCGCCGCCAGCCAGGAACCGTCCACGGCGACGGACGTGCCGCCGGTGCCCACCGTCGCCGCCGCCGGTCCGCTGACCCCGACGCCGGGTCCGGGCAGCACGAACGCCGCGGAGGTCTTCGGCCCGGGCTGCGCCTCGCTGCCCACCGGAGACGACCCGGGCTCCCTGTCCAGCATGTCGCTGGCGCCGGTCGCGGCCGCCATCGAGACGAATCCCCAGCTCACCACGCTGACCGCGCTGATCGGCCGGGCGAACCTCACCGAGGCCCTCAACGCCGCGCCCGGCGTCACGCTGTTCGCACCGACGAACGAGGCCTTCACCGCACTCCCGCCGGAGCGGCTCGCCGCCCTCGAGGCCGACCCGGCCCGGCTCGCCCCCCTGCTGCAGTACCACGTCTCCGGGACGCGGCAGAGCGCCGAGGAGCTGAGGGCCGCCGGCACCTCGACCGAGCTCGCCGGCGGCACGGTGCGCATCGGCGGCACGGGCGAGGAGATGACCGTCGCCGGCGCCTCCGGCGCCCCCGCCACCGTCCTCTGCGGGAACATCCCGACCGGCAACGGGACGGTCTTCATGATCGACTCGGTGCTCCTGCCCCAGGCCTGACCCGGCACCCGGGGCGCACCCCGGAGCGTCACCGCCCCGGGCGTGTCGTACGACACGTGCGGGGCGGTCCGGCGCGGTGAGCGGCCGGTCCCGGACGACCACCGGTCCGCGCGCGACGGGCGCGCCCGGAGCACGTCCGGGACCAAGATCGCAACTTTGTGCACGCCTTCACGAGCGACTACCGTGGATGGGCGTCGCCACCGAACGACCCGACCGGCTCCAGTCCGGGCGGGCAGCGCCGGTCGCGCAGGCCGCCGCCGTCCCGGCCGCGGCCCCATCAGGACGAGTACGACGCCCGAGGAGTCGCCGCGTGACGTTGCCGCCGCAGGCCGACTCCTCGACCGCCGAGACCCCCGACACCCCCGAGAACTCCTCCGGCCGCGCGCTCAAGGCCATCCCGGAGGCGACGGTCACCCGGCTCGCGGTGTACCTGAGGGTGCTCGGCCAGCTCGCCGAGGGCGGCGCCGAGACCGTCTCCAGCGAGGAGCTCGCGTCCGTCGCCGGCGTCAACTCGGCGAAGCTCCGCAAGGACCTCAGCCACATCGGCAGCTACGGCATCCGCGGCGTGGGGTACGACGTGGCCTCGCTGCAGCACGAGCTCGAGCGGGTGCTCGGGCTCGACCACCCGCAGGCCGTGGCGCTGGTCGGCGTCGGCAACCTCGGTCACGCGCTGGCGGGCTACGGCGGCTTCGGCGGCCGCGGCTTCCCCGTGACCGCGCTGTTCGACGTCGACCCCGACCTCGTCGGGATCAAGATCAACGGGATCGTCGTGAGGCACGTGCGCGACATCCCCACGGAGTGCCCCGCCGCGGGCGTCACGATCGGCATGATCGCGACCCCGGCCCAGGCCGCGCAGGGCGTGTGCGACCAGCTGGTCGGCGCGGGTGTGCGCTCCATCCTGAACTTCGCCCCCACCGTCCTGCAGGTCCCCGAGGAGGTCGAGGTCCGCAAGGTGGACCTCGCCGTCGAGCTGCAGGTGCTGGCCTTCCACGTCGCGGGACGTGGGAACGCCGCCGGGGGCATCAGCCCAGACGTCCCGGCCGTCGCCCGGGTCGTGAACGGTCGCAACGGATCGGCGGTGCCGCTCTCATGAGTGTTCTCGTCGTGGGCCTCTCGCACCGGAGTGCGCCCGTCGACGTCCTGGAGAAGGTCGCGGTGTCCGCGGACGACGTGCCCAAGCTCCTCGACGAGATGGTGCGGTGCCCGCACGTGAGCGAGGTGACCCTGCTCTCGACCTGCAACCGGGTCGAGGTCTACGCGGTGGTCGACGCCTTCCACGGCGGGCTCGCGGACGTCTCCGAGGTGCTCGGCCGGCACTCCGGGCTGCCGCTGCAGGACCTCACCGAGCACTTCTTCGTGCACTACGCCGGCTCGGCCGTGCAGCACCTGTTCTCGGTCGCCGCCGGGCTGGACTCGATGGTCGTCGGCGAGTCGCAGATCCTCGGCCAGCTGCGCCAGGCGTACGCGACGGCGGACGAGGCCGGCACCGTCGGCCGCGTCCTGCACGAGCTCGCCCAGCAGGCGCTGCGCGTCGGCAAGCGGGTGCACGCCAGCACGGGCATCGACGCCGCCGGCGCCTCCGTGGTGTCCGAGGCACTGCGGGACGCGTCGACCGTCCTCGGGTACGCCGACGGGGAGCTGACCGGCGCCCGCGCCGTGATCGTCGGGGCCGGGGCGATGGGCGCGCTGGCCGCAGCCCACCTCCGCCGCGCCGGCGCCACCGGGATCACCGTGCTCAACCGCTCCGCCGAGCGGGCCGAGCGGCTCGCGCAGAAGAGCGCCGAGCAGGGCGTCCCGGCCCGCGCCGGGCTGCTCGACGAGCTGCCCGCCGCCGTCGCCGACGCCGACCTGATGATCGCCTGCACCGGCGCGATCGGCACCGTCGTGGAGCGCGCCGCGGTCGAGGCGGGCACGGCCGGCCGCACCCGCCCGCTCGTGGTGTGCGACCTCGGCCTGCCCCGGGACGTCGACCCGGCCGTCGCCGAGATCGAGGGCGTGACCGTCGTCGACCTCATCGCGCTGCAGCGCCGGCTCGTCCGCGAGGACCCGGGCGGGGCCGCCGACGCCGTGGCCGCGGCCCGCGACCTGGTGGCCGAGGAGGCCCAGAACTACCTGGCCGCGCAGCGGTCCGCGGAGGTCACGCCGACCGTCACCGCGCTGCGCCGCCGCGCCTCCGAGGTGGTCGACGCCGAGCTGCTGCGGCTGTCGTCGCGGCTGCCCGAGCTGTCCGACGAGGTCCGCGACGAGTTCACCCGGACCGTCCGGCGCGTCGTCGACAAGCTGCTGCACACGCCGACCGTGCAGGTCAAGAAGCTGGCCGAGGGCCCGGACGGGGACAGCTACGCCGCCGCGCTGCGCACGCTGTTCGAGCTCGACCCGCAGAAGCCCGCCGCCGTCGCGGGCACGGTCGACCAGCCGATCAGTGGGCACGACGTCGCGGCCGCCCTCGAGGCGCCGCTGCGCCGCGTCGGGCCGGAGGGCTCCGTCGCCGCCGAGGGCGAGCGGTGACGGCCGTGTCGGGGCACACCCTTCGCGTCGGCACCCGGCCGAGCCGGCTCGCCGTCGCCCAGTCCGGCACGGTCGCGGACCTGATCCGCGCCGCCGGGCGCCCGGCCGAGCTCGTCGACGTGCACACCACGGGCGACCGCTCGTCGGCGCCGATCGCGCAGCTCGGCGTCGGGGTGTTCGTGTCGCAGCTGCGGGAGGCGCTCGTGGCCGGCGAGGTCGACGTCGCGGTGCACTCCTACAAGGACCTGCCGACCGCTCCGGACCCGCGGCTGACCCTGGCCGCGGTGCCGGCGCGCGAGGACCCGCGCGACGCGCTGGTGGCCCGGCAGGGCCGGGTGCTCGGCGAGCTGTCCGCCGGGTCGCGGATCGGCACCGGCTCGCCGCGGCGGGCCGTGCAGCTGCACGCGCTCGGGCTGGGGCTGGAGGTCGTCCCGATCCGGGGCAACGTGGACACCAGGATCGGCAAGGTGACCTCGGGCGAGCTCGACGGCGTCGTCGTCGCGGCCGCGGGGTTGCGCAGGCTCGGTCGGGTGGAGGAGGCGAGCGAGCTGCTCGACCCCCTGCAGATGCTGCCTGCCCCAGCGCAGGGTGCGCTGGCGATCGAGTGCCGGGCGGAGGACGAGGAGCTGGCCCGCTTCCTCGCCGGGACGCTCGACGACGCGGGCGTCCGCGCGGCGGTCACCGCCGAGCGTGCGGTGCTCGCCACCCTCGAGGCCGGCTGCAGTGCACCGGTGGCCGCGCACGCGGACGTCGTCGAGGACCTCGACGACGCCGGTCGCGTGGTGATGCGGCTGTCGCTGCGCGCGGTCGTGGGGATCGGAGAGGTGGGCGACGGCGCACTGCTGCGTGCGTCCGCCACCGGGGACATGGACAACGCCGAGAAGCTCGGGGCCTCCCTCGCGCACGAGCTGCTCGACATGGGCGCCGACGACCTGCCGCGGCCGGCAGCGCACGGTGCCTCGGGAAACGCTGGATCGGGAGCTGGAGAATGACTCGCACACCGCCGACCGCCGGTCGGATCGCCTTCGTGGGCAGCGGCCCGGGTGATCCCGGCCTGCTGACCGTGCGCGCGAAGGAGGTGCTCGCCTCTGCGCCGCTGGTCGTCAACGACCCGGACGTGCCCGAGGCCGTCCTCGCGCTGGTCGCCGAGGGCGCCGAGGTCCGGCCGGCCGTCGGGCAGCCCGCCGACGTGGCGGGCGACCTCCTCGCCGAGGCCCGCGCCGGGCGCCCGGTCGTGCGCCTCGTCGCCGGCGACCCGCTGACCCTCGACGCCGTGGTGGCCGAGGCGCGCGCCGTGGCGGCGGAGGGCGTGGCGTTCGACGTCGTGCCCGGCGTCGCGGCCGGCACCGCCGTCCCCGCCTACGCGGGCGTCCCGCTCGGGTCCGCGCACGTCGAGGCCGACGTCCGGGCCGGCGTCGACTGGGCTGCCCTGGCCGGCGCGCCCGGCACGCTCGTGCTGCAGGCCGCCGCCGCGCACCTCGCCGAGGTCGCGTCCGCGCTCACCGCGCAGGGCCGGGCGTCGGACACCCCCGTCGCGGTCACCGCGCACGGCACGGAGTCCACGCAGAAGACGGTCACCACGACGATCGGGTCGATGGCCTCCGACGCCGCCGAGCTCGAGGGCTCGCTGGTCCTCACCATCGGCGCCGAGGTGGCCTCGCGGGCGGACCTGTCCTGGTGGGAGTCCCGCGCGCTGTACGGCTGGCGGGTCCTGGTGCCGCGCACCAAGGACCAGGCGGGCGTGATGAGCGATCGCCTGCGGATGCACGGGGCCATCCCCGAGGAGGTCCCGACCATCGCCGTCGAGCCGCCGCGCTCGCCCACGCAGATGGAGCGCGCGGTCAAGGGCCTGGTCGACGGCCGCTACGCCTGGGTCGTGTTCACCTCGACCAACGCGGTGCGCGCGATCTGGGAGAAGTTCGCCGAGTTCGGCCTCGACGCCCGCGCCTTCTCCGGCGTGAAGATCGCCTGCGTCGGCACCGCGACCGCCGAGAAGGTGCGCGAGTTCGGCATCGTGCCCGAGCTGGTGCCGGACGTGAACGAGGCGCAGAGCTCCACCTCCGAGGGCCTGCTCGAGCTGTTCCCGCCGCACGACGACATCCTCGACCCGGTCGACCGCGTCCTGCTGCCGCGGGCCGACATCGCCACCGAGACCCTCGCCGCCGGCCTGACCGAGCGCGGCTGGGAGATCGACGACGTCACCGCCTACCGGACCGTGCGCGCCGCCCCGCCGCCCGCGCCGATCCGCGAGGCCATCAAGACCGGCGGGTTCGACGCGGTGTGCTTCACCTCGTCGTCGACCGTCCGGAATCTGGTGGGCATCGCGGGCAAGCCGCACGCGCGCACGCTGGTCGCCTGCATCGGGCCGGCCACCGCCGAGACGGCCCGGGAGTTCGGCCTGCGCGTCGACGTCCAGCCGGAGGAGTCGCGGGTGCCGACCCTGGTCGACGCCCTCGCCGCGCACGCCGCCAAGCTCCGCGCCGAGGGCGCGCTGCCGCCGCCGAAGAAGGTGAAGGCGCGCCGCCGCTGATCCACGCAGATCCACGTCAGGAGGGCCGCACCCGGGTCGGGTGCGGCCCTCTCGGCGTTCTCGCGCCGCTCGCACACAGGGTCGGCCCCTCGCACACACGTTCCGCGATGGGTGCGAGGGGCCGACGGTGTGTGCGGGGGCGCAGGGACCGCGGCCGGACGGTTGTCGGGGTCAACGACGGCGCCGGTGGTTCGGTGCGTGCCGAGGGGATCGCGCGGGCCGGCCGGCTGATTCCCGCTGGTGTGGGCGGCGTGCGACGGCCCGTCCGCCCGATGATCGTTCCGAGCGGGACCCGAGCGCTCCGGCGGGGACGCCCGCGTGACGCTCGGTTCGATCACCGCGGACGAGGCGTACGGGAGCGTGGTTCCGACAGCGCTCCCGTGCCCCGCGGAAGGATCATGTGACGGCCCGTGGCGCAGGACGCTGCTCGCGGGCGGCGGGGACCACCCGCGAGCCGGGCGTCAGGAGCCGACGGTCGCGGGCTTGCGGAAGCGGTCCCACCAGCGGCGACGCTCCGCGGCGGCGGCGCGGTCGGCCTCGGCCAGGCGCTGCGCGGTGAGGACCGGGATGGCCTCGGTGGGGGCGTCGTCGACCGGCGCGGCGGGGGTGGCGCCGACCGTCGTCTCGATGGGAGCGCGAGTGGCCTCGGCGGGTGCTTCCGCGACGGCCTCGGTGGCGACCGCAGCCGGCGCCTCGGGGGCCGCGTGGAAGTCCGGCGGGTAGGCCGCCCACCGCTCCTCCTGCGAGATCCCGGCAACGGGCTCCCACGGGCCGGCGGCCCGGGCGCGGCCGATGTACTCCGACGCGGCGGCGATCGCGGCGCGGACGCAGTCGCCCCGCGGGGCCACGCCCAGCGACCGGTGCCCGGCGCCCCACGGCGCGAGCCCGGCGTGCTCGGCGACGGTGACCGTGACGACCTCCCAGGCGTAGTCCCGCTCCTGCGCGGCGATGAGGTCGCGCAGCTCGTCGGGACCCCAGGTGGCGCTGCCCGCGTCGGTGCCGCCGGTGACGAGCAGGACGAACACCCGGGTGGGGCGCTCCTGCTCCGGCATGCCAGCCAGGGACCGGCCGAGGCCGCTGACCAGGGCGCCGAGCGAGTCGCGGACCGCCTCGGTGCCGCGGCCGCGGAGCTTCGGCACGGCCGCGTCGGTGGCCGGGATGCCCCCGCGGAGCTTGCCGGCGCGACGGCCGGTGGTGGTCAGGTAGACCTCGACCTCACCGGGCAGCCCGGCCTGGTGCGCGAGGAGGTCGGCGGTCGCGGCGCGCACCTCGTCGCGGAGCGGGCCGAGCGAGCTGGATCGATCGAGAAGGAGGGCGATGACGCTGCGTCCCGGTTTGGTCACGCGCGCAGGATGCCGCATCGGGTGACACTCTCCGTCACCGGCCCCACCCTCGCGGGGACCCCGGCCGGCGCACTGCTCCGCCCGGCGTCACGGTGGCTGGACCTGCGGCAACAGTCGATCTTTCACCGCGAGACCGCGCGACGGCTCGCACCCTCCCGGTCGTACGCTGGCCCCATGGCCTATCCCGCCCAGCGTCCCCGCCGGCTGCGTTCGACCCCGGCGCTGCGCAGGCTGGTGGCCGAGACCGAGCTGCGGCCCCGGCACCTGGTCCTGCCGATGTTCGTCAAGGAGGGCGCCGCGGAGCCGGTGCCGATCTCGTCGATGCCGGGGGTCGTCCAGCACAGCCGTGACACCCTGCGCAAGGCGGCCACCGAGGCCGTGCAGGCGGGCGTCGGCGGGATCATGCTGTTCGGCGTCCCCACGCACCACGACGCCGTCGGGTCCGGGGCGACCGACCCGGAGGGGATCCTGAACGTCGCGCTGCGGGACCTGCGGGCCGAGCTGGGCGACTCCACGGTGATCATGTCCGACCTCTGCCTGGACGAGTTCACCGACCACGGCCACTGCGGCGTCGTCGACGAGCGCGGCTGCGTGGACAACGACGCCACCCTCGAGGTCTACGCGCGGATGGGCGTGGTGCAGGCCGAGTCCGGGGCCCACGTCGTGGGGCCCAGCGGGATGATGGACGGCCAGGTCGGCGTGATCCGCGAGGCGCTCGACGAGGCCGGCTTCGCCGACACCGGCATCCTCGCCTACACCGCGAAGTACGCCAGCGCGTTCTACGGGCCGTTCCGCGAGGCCGTCGAGAGCCAGCTGAAGGGCGACCGCAAGACCTACCAGCAGGACGGCGCCAACCTCCGCGAGGCGCTGCGCGAGCTCGCGCTCGACCTCGAGGAGGGCGCGGACATGGTGATGGTCAAGCCGGCCCTGCCGTACCTCGACGTGCTGCGGACCGTGGCCGACAGCGCCGACGTCCCGGTCGCCGCGTACCAGGTCTCCGGCGAGTACGCGATGATCGAGGCCGCCGCCGCGCAGGGCTGGCTGGAGCGGGAGCGGACGATCGTCGAGACGCTGACCTCGCTGCGCCGCGCCGGCGCGGACGTGGTGCTGACCTACTGGGCGACGGAGGTCGCGGGTCTGCTGGACTGACCCCATGCGGACCCACCAGGAGCCCGGCGTCCTCGGCGCCCTCACCGACCTGAACTTCGAGCGGTTCGCGACGCCGTCGGTCGTCAAGTTCGTCTACGTCGTGGGCATCGTGCTGACCGCGCTGTGCTACGTCGCGGGCGTCATCGGGTTCTTCGTGCGGGGCTTCGGGCTGGGCGTCGCGGCGCTCGTCGCCGGCGGCGTGGTCGCGGTGTTCGCGCTGCTCCTGCTGCGGGTGACGCTGGAGTTCGTCGCGGCGGTGGTCCGTCTGTCGGAGGACGTCCACCGCCGGGGCTGACCGGTACCGTGGTCACCGTGAGCACCGGCAGCCAGGGTGAGGGACCCCGCTACTACCCGAGCGGACCCTCGACGGGTCAGTACCCGCAGTACCCGCAGAACCCGTACCCGCAGGGGGCGTCACCCGCCGGCGAGCCCTACGGCGGCGCCTCCCAGTCCGGTCAGTACGCGTACAGCCCGTACTCGCAGGACCCCGCTCCGACGCCCGACGAGCCGCGCGCGGTCCGGCGGCCGGCCACGATGATCGGCGCGCTGGTCCTGCTGGTGCTGAGCGCGGTGCCGTTCCTGGTGTTCGGCGTGCTCGGGCTGTTCGTGCCGATCAGCCAGGACATGTTCCCGCCGGAGCTGGGGCTCGACGCCATGCTCACCCAGTACAACGTGTCCTTCGACCAGTTCCTGCAGGCGGTCCGGCTGCTGCTCGCGCTGGTCGCGGTGCTCGCCCTCGTCTACATCGGCCTGGCGGTCGCCGCCTTCGCCGGCAGGTCCTGGGGGCGCATCGCCACCACCGCGCTCACCGTCCTGTTCTGCGGGTTCCTGCTGCTCAACCTCGGTGGCGGCGCGTCGTCGCTGGTCGTGCTGGGGCCGGTGGTGCTCGCCGTGGCCGGCGTGGTGCTGATGTTCCTGCGCCCGTCCGCGGAGTGGTTCGCCGCCCGCCGCTGAACGGCGGAACCGAACGGCGGCGCCGACCGAGCAGCCGACCCCGCGGGCCGGTGCGCGGCGCGGATGTGAGACTGGGGGTCGTGAGTGCCCCCTTCACCCCGATGACGCCCGAGGTCTCCGCGGGCCTGTTCGCCCGCGCCGCCGAGGTGATCCCGGGCGGCGTCAACTCGCCGGTCCGCGCGTTCACCTCGGTCGGCGGCACGCCGCGCTTCATGGTCTCGGCCCAGGGACCCTGGCTGACGGACGCGGACGGCCTCCGCTACGTCGACCTGGTCGCCTCGTGGGGCCCGATGATCCTCGGGCACGCGCACCCCGCCGTCGTCGACGCCGTGCGGTCGGCCGCCGGGTCCGGCCTCTCGTTCGGGGCGCCGACGCCGGCCGAGATCGAGCTGGCCGAGGCGATCATCGACCGGGTCGCGCCGGTCGAGCAGGTGCGGCTGGTGAACTCGGGCACCGAGGCCGTGATGAGCGCGATCCGGCTGGCCCGCGGTATCACCGGGCGCACGGTCGTCGTGAAGTTCGCGGGTTGCTACCACGGCCACGTCGACGCCCTGCTCGCCCAGGCCGGCTCGGGCGTCGCGACCCTGGGCCTGCCCACCAGCCCGGGGGTCACCGGGGCGCAGGCCGGCGACACCGTCGTCCTGCCGTACAACGACCTGGAGGCGGTCCGGCAGGTCTTCGCCGAGCGGGGCAGCGAGATCGCCTGCGTGATCACCGAGGCCGCGGCGGGGAACATGGGCGCCGTCGCGCCGCGCCCGGGCTTCAACCAGGGGCTGCGCGACATCACCCGCGAGCACGGCGCCCTGCTGGTGATCGACGAGGTGATGACCGGGTTCCGCGTCTCGCCCGCCGGGTGGTTCGGGCTGGAGGGCGTGGCCGGCGACCTCTACACCTTCGGCAAGGTCATGTCCGGCGGGCTGCCGGCCGCGGCGTTCGGCGGGCCGGCCGCGCACATGGCCTACCTCGCCCCGGCCGGGCCGGTCTACCAGGCGGGCACGCTGTCGGGGAACCCCGTCGCCGTCGCCGCCGGGCTCGCCACCCTGCGCCAGGCCGACAAGGCCGTCTACGACGCGCTCGACGCCAACGCCGAGCGCCTGGTCGGCATGATCGGCGGGGCGCTCCGCGAGGCCGGTGTGCCGCACCGGGTCCAGACGGCCGGGAACATGTTCTCGATCTTCTTCACCGAGGAGGAGGTCGTGGACTACGACACCGCGAAGGCCGCGCAGACCTGGCGCTTCCCGCCCTTCTTCCACGCCCTGCTGGAGCGCGGCGTCTACGCGCCGCCCAGCAACTTCGAGGCCTGGTTCGTGTCGGCCGCGCTCGACGACGACACCTTCGCCGTGATCGAGAGGGCGCTGCCCGACGCGGCGCGGGCGGCGGCCGCCGCGGTGCAGCCGACGTGAGCACCCGGCCCTTCCCCGGCGGGGACCGCACCTCGCCCGAGCCCGGTGGGCCCCGCACCGTCGTCCACCTGCTGCGGCACGGGAAGGTGCACAACCCCGAGGGCATCCTCTACGGGCGCATCCCCGGCTTCCGGCTGTCCGACGACGGCCGCGCGCAGGCCGAGCTGGTGGCCGACGCCCTGGCGGACGACGACATCGCGGCCGTCGTCGCGTCGCCTCTGCAGCGGGCGCAGGAGACGGCCACGCCGATCGCGAAGTCGCACGGCCTGGACATCGTGACCGAGGACGGGCTGATCGAGTCCGGGAACCTGTTCGAGGGGGAGCGGTTCGGCGTCGGCGACGGTGCGCTCCGCCGGCCGGCGAACTGGCGGCTGATGCGGGACCCGTTCACCCCGTCCTGGGGAGAGCCGTACATCAAGATCGCGCACCGCATGTTCGGCGCCGTGCACCGCGCCCGCGCGCTGGCGGAGGGGCACGAGGCCGTGTGCGTGTCCCACCAGCTGCCGATCTGGACGCTGCGCCGCTACCTGCTGGGCCAGCGGCTCTGGCACGACCCGCGCTCGCGCCAGTGCGCGCTGGCCTCGCTGACCAGCGTCGAGTTCACCGGCACCACCGTGACCGGGCTGCGCTACTGCGAGCCGGCCGGGTCGAGCGACCCGACGGCGACGGGCGCATGAGACGGATCCTGCCGCTGCTGCTGGGGCTGCTCGTGCTGGCGGGCTGCTCCACCAGCAAGGACGCCGTGTCGAGCGGCCAGCAGGAGTTCACGTTCGTCGCGCCGAACGGGCAGACGACGATCATGTACGACCCGCCGGCGTCGCGGGGGGTCGTCCCGGAGCTGTCGGGGGAGTCGCTGCTCCACGACGGGCGGACCGTCGGGCTGCAGGACCACGCGGGCCAGGTCGTGGTGCTGAACATCTGGGGCTCGTGGTGCGGGCCGTGCCGGGCCGAGGCGCCCGACCTGGAGTTCGTGGCCCAGCAGACGAAGGCGGCCGGGGTCGCGATGCTCGGCATCGACGTGCGCGACGACCGCGACGCGGCCCGCGACTTCGTCCGCGACCGGAACCTGACCTACGACTCGATCTTCGACCAGCCCGGCCGCGTGCTCGCTGCGCTGTCGGGCTACCCGCGCAACGTGGTGCCGTCGACGATCGTGCTGGACCGGCAGCACCGGGTGGCCGCGGTCTACCTCACCCAGATCCGCCCGTCGGACCTGCTGGGCACGGTGCAGCGGATCGCCGCCGAGGAACCCGCCCCCTCGACGCCCGGCTCCTGACCCGGGTTCCACTACGACTTGTAGAACCCGGCGCGCCCGTGCGTGGGTCCAGCACATACCCTGTCCGGTGATGGATGCGTCGACCACCCTCGCGGTCAGCGGCCCGCTGCTCGTCGCAGCGGTGGTCGCCGTTCTCGCGGGGGCCGTCAGCTTCGCGTCTCCCTGCGTGGTCCCGCTGGTCCCCGGCTACCTCGCCTACCTGGCCGGGCTCGTCGGTGCCGACGCCCCGCCCGTCTCGCGCGAGGAGGCCCGGGAGCACCGCCGCGGCCGGTTCCGGGTCGCCGGGGCCGCCGCCCTCTTCGTCGCCGGGTTCACCGTGGTGTTCGGGGCGATCCTGGTCGGCGTCGTCTGGCTGGCCGACGTCCTGGTGCGCAACGAGGCCGTCCTCCAGCGGGTCGGCGGGATCGTCATGATCGTGATGGGGCTGACGTTCGTCGGCCTCATCCCCGTGCTGCAGAACGAGCGCCGCGTGCACTGGGTCCCGAAGCTCGGTCTCTGGGGCGCGCCGCTGCTGGGCGCGGTGTTCGGTCTCGGCTGGGTGCCCTGCATCGGCCCCACGCTGGCCGGCGTGGTCGCGGTCGCCGCGGGCACCGGCGGCGGTTCGCTGCGCGGGGTCGTGCTCACCCTGGCCTACTGCGCCGGACTCGGCCTGCCGTTCGTCGTGATCGCGCTCGGCGCCTCCCGCGCGGTCTCCGCGCTGGGCTGGCTGCGCCGGCACACCCGCACGATCCAGATCGCCGGTGGGGTGCTCATGGTCGCCGTGGGTGCGTTGCTGGTCAGCGGGCTGTGGGGAAGCCTGCTCGCGCAGCTCCAGGTCGCCGTCGCCGGATTCACCCCCGCCCTGTGAGCCGCGCAGCCATGACCGCCCCCGAATCGGGTGACCGCCGATGAGCAGCCCGCCCACCGCGCCCCCCGCCCCGCCCGAGGCCCCGCCGCAGCCGCCCCGCCGACCCGGCGGTGGGCGCGCCGTCCTCGCCCTGCTGCGCAACGCCTGGCGCGGCCTCACCAGCATGCGCACCGCCCTGGTGCTGCTGTTCCTGCTGGCCCTGGCCTCGCTGCCGGGCGCGCTGCTGCCCCAGCGGTCGCTCAACCAGCAGCTCGTCGACCAGTACTTCGCCGACCACCCGCGGCTCGCCCCGCTGCTGGACGAGGTCGGCGCCTTCGAGATCTTCGCGACGCCTTGGTTCGCCGCGATCTACCTGCTGCTGATGATCTCGCTGGTCGGCTGCCTCACCCCCCGGTCGCTGGAGTACCTGCGCGCGATGCGGCAGAAGCCCGTCGCCACCCCGCGGAACCTCGCCCGCATGCCGCACCACGCCGAGGGCGTCGTCGACGGCACGCCCGACGAGCTCCTCGGGCGGGCCCGGACCGTGCTGAAGGGCTGGCGGCGGGCCGAGCGGGACGAGAGCGGCGCCCGGAGCATCTCGGCGGAGCGCGGCTTCCTGCGCGAGACCGGCAACCTCGTCTTCCACATGAGCCTGGTCGGGCTGCTCGTCGGGATCGCCGTCGGCAAGCTGTTCGGCTACGAGGGCCAGGTCATCGTGCTGGCGAACGGCGGCCAGTTCTGCAACACCTCGATCCTGGGCTACGACTCGTTCAATCCGGGCCTGCGGGTCGACGGCACCGACCTCGCGCCGTTCTGCATCAAGGTCGACTCGTTCACCGCGGAGTACCTGCCCAACGGCCAGCCCGAGCAGTACACCGCCGAGCTCGGCTACCAGACCGCCGACGACGTCCGGTCCGGCGACACCGCCACCTGGCGCCCGGACACGCTGGCCGTGAACCACCCGCTGCGCCTCGACGGCGAACGCGTCTACCTGCTCAACCACGGCTACGCCCCGCGCTTCACGGTGACCTGGCCGGACGGGCAGCAGCGCACCGGCGAGATCCAGTGGCAGCCGGTGGACACCACGACCTACCTGTCCCAGGGCGCGACCAAGTTCGAGCGGCCCGGCATCGCCGACGACGCCACCCGGCAGAAGAGCTCGATCGCGGTCACCGGCCTGTTCGCGCCCACGAGCTCGGGCGGCCAGGTCGTCACCTCGACCTACCCCGACCTGCTCGCGCCCGAGGCGGCGATCGACGTCATGCGCGGCGACCTCGGTCTGGACGACGGTCGTGGCCAGTCGATCTTCTCGATCGACCAGTCGAAGGTCGACTCCGGCGAGCTGGTCCGGGTCGCGCGGGAGAACATGGTCCCGGGCCAGGAGATCACGCTCGACGACGGCACCCGGATCCGGTTCGACGACGTCACCCAGTGGGTGGCGCTGCAGGTCAGCCACGACCCGGGCCAGGTCACGGTGCTGGTGTTCGCGATCCTGGTCCTGCTCGGGCTGGGCCTGTCGCTGTCGATCAAGCGGCGGCGGTTCTGGGTGCGCGTGGTGCCGGCCGACGACGGCCCCGACGGCCGGGCGCGCAGCCGGGTCGAGCTGGGCGGGCTGGCCCGGACCGACCGGGCGGGGTACGGCGAGGAGTTCGACCGCCTGCGGGCGGACCTGCTGGAGCCGACGGCTGCGGACGCGGCGGCGCCGGCGACGACGAGGAACGGTGGAGACTGATGCCGGTCGATCCGATGCTCTCCGAGTACAGCGACCTGCTGTTCAAGGGAGCGCTCACGGTCTACGTGCTCGCGATGGTGTTCTACGCCGTCGAGTACGTCTCGAGCCGGGCGCGGGTGCGTACGGCGGTCGCCGAGACCGAGGCGGCGCCCGAGCCCGCCGCCGTGGGCGCCCGCGGCGCGGGCAGCGCCGACCTCGGGGTGGTCAGCGACGAGAACGCGGACGTCCCGCCGCCCCCGGTGAAGGCGCCGAAGCCCTCCCGGTCCCGTGCGGACCGCTTCGGCCGGATGGCCGTCTCGCTCACGATCCTCGCCGTCCTGCTGCACTTCGGGTCGATCGTGCTGCGCGGGCTCGCGACCACGCGCTGGCCGCTCGGCAACATGTACGAGTTCACCTCCGCGGTCTGCCTCGCGGCGATGGTGGCGTGGCTGGTCGTGCTGCAGCGGACCTCGAAGCGCACCCGCGGGCTGCGCAAGCTCGGGGTGTTCCTGCTGGCCCCGGTGCTGATCCTGATGTTCCTGGCCGGCACGGTGCTCTACGCGCAGGCCGCGCCCGTCGTCCCGGCGCTGCGGTCGTACTGGCTGGCGGTGCACGTCACCACGGTCACGCTGGCCTCCGGGCTGTTCTTCGTGCCGGGCGTGGCGAGCATCCTGTACCTGATGAAGCGGGCCGGGAAGCCGGCCGGTTTCACGGCGAAGCTGCCCGAGGCCGACGTCCTGGACCGGCTCGCGTACCGGGTGACCGTCGTCGCGTTCCCGATGTACACCTTCGCGGTGATCGCCGGCGCGATCTGGGCCGAGGCGGCCTGGGGCCGGTTCTGGGGCTGGGACCCCAAGGAGACGGTCGCGTTCGTGGCCTGGGTGATCTACGCGGCCTACCTGCACGCCCGGGCCACCGCCGGCTGGCGGCACGTCGGCGCGGCGTGGATCAACATCCTCGGCCTGGCCGCGATCATCTTCAACCTGTTCTTCATCAACATGGTGGTGGCGGGGCTGCACTCGTACGCGGGTCTCGGGTGAGCCGGGAGTTGGGCTGAACCGGGGCTTCGCCCGCCCTACCGGGCGAGCCGCACCTCATCACCTCGACCGACGCGGTTCGCGCGACTACCGTCGGCAACCGTGAGTCAGACCGGGCCCGACGAGTACCCCGACGGTTCCGTGGGCCGCTACGTCCGGGAGCGGTGGGCGCAGAACGCCCAGCGCTCCCAGCGGCAGGCCCCCGAGGAGCGGCGGGACGAGCGTCGCGAGGAGCAGCAGGGCGGGGCGCACGCGCAGCACCCCGGGCTGGGCGCCCGGCGGGACGAGACGTGGGGCGTGGTGCCCGACGACGCCGGCTGGGGCTCCGACCTGCTCGAGCTCGAGAGCGAGCTCGACGACGCCGAGCCCTACCCCGCGCCGGGCGGGCAGGAGGGCCGGCACGCCGAGTCGGAGCAGCGTCGGGAACAGCGGCCGGAGCAGCGTCCCGAACAGCTCGGACACGGCCCCGAGCAAAGTCCCGAACCCCGGCACGCCGAGCCGCCCGCCCCGCGCACGCCGAACGAGGCTCCGCCGAACGGGGTCACACCGAACGGACCCGTCCCGAACGGCACGGCTCCGAACGGCACGGCTCCGAACGGCACGGCTCCGAACGGCACGGCTCCGAACGGCACGGCTCCGAACGGCACGGCTCCGAACGGCGCCCCTCCCAACGGCATGGCGCCCAACGGCACGGCTCCAGATGACACAGCTCCGAACGGCGCGGCTCCCCACGGCGCCGCTCCCCATGGCGCGGCTCCGAACGGCGCCGCGCACGGCCCGGTCCCGAACGGCGGCCCGCGGAGCGCGGCGCCGCACGCCACCCCGCCCGCCGAGCCCCGGGAGGCCGAGGAGGCGGGCCCTCCGCCCGGCCCGCCGCAGTGGCGCACCTCCGAGCCGCGGCCGGCACGTGAGCGCCGGGTCGTGCCCCAGGAGGGCCCCACACCCCCGCGGGGCGTGCCGCTCGGCCCGCCCACCGGCCCGAACCGGCCGATCCGGGACGTCGGGCGCTGGACCGACCCCGGCGCCGTCGCCGCCCAGGAGGCCCAGCAGGCCCGGGCGGACTCCGACGCCGACCTCGCCGACCTGTCCACCGCCCGGCTGCTCAAGCCCAGCAGGCGGCGGCCGCCGCGCACCGGCTGGCGACGCTTCCTCTACCTGCTCACCGGGCGGCTCATCAACCCGGGCGAGAGCCCGCAGGACATCCGCGAGCGCGAGCTCACCGCGCGGATCAACCAGCCCCTGCTCGGCTGCCACAAGATAGCGACGCTGAGCCTCAAGGGCGGCGTCGGCAAGACGACGATCACCGCCACCCTCGGCGCGACGTTCGCCTCGCTGCGGGGCGACCGGGTCGTGGCGGTCGACGCCAACCCGGACCGCGGCACGCTCAGCCAGAAGATCCCGCTGGAGACCAGTGCGACCGTGCGGCACCTGCTGCGGGACGCCCAGCGGATCCGCCGGTACACCGACGTCCGGGCCTACACGTCCCAGGGGCCGTCGCGGCTGGAGGTGCTGGCGAGCGAGCAGGACCCGGCGGTGTCGGAGGCGTACAGCGAGGACGACTACCGCCGCACGGTCACGCTGCTCGAGCACTTCTACAACATCGTGCTCACCGACTGCGGCACCGGCCTGATGCACTCGGCGATGTACGGCGTGCTGGGCGTGGCCGACCAGCTGATCATCGTGTCGTCGGGGTCGATCGACGGCGCCCGCAGCGCCTCGGCGACCATGGACTGGCTCGAGGCGCACGACCACGGGGACCTGGTGCGCAACGCCGTCGCCGTGATCAACAACGTGCACCGGCAGGCGGGTGCGGTGGACCTGGAGCGGGTGGCGCAGCACTTCGCCGGCCGCTGCCGCGCCGTGGTGCAGATCCCGTTCGACCCGCACCTCGAGGAGGGCGCGGAGGTCGACCTGGAGCGCCTGTCGCAGCCGACGCGGCTGGCGCTGCTGGAGCTCGCGGCCTCGGTGGCCGACGGCTTCCCGAGCTGAGCCCGGGAAGCCGGGACCTCAGTCCTTCGCGGGCGGCGGCGGGTCGTCGTCGCGGCGCATCGACTCGTCGAGGCTGCGCAGGAAGTCGGGGTCGTCGTCCGGCCCGGTCGGCCGGGTCCGGCGCGGCGGCGCCACCGGTTGCGTCGTGCCGGTCCCGCGCGGGACGTCCGCCCGGTCGGCGCTCATCGCCCGCCACAGCAGCAGCGCGATGACGGCCGCCACGGCGAACGCGATGAGGTACAGCATCACCAACCACCTCCGGTACCGAGCGTACCGGCGCGAGGGGCGATACCGGGGTGAAGGCGCTCCTCGGGGGAGCGATCGGTCGTGCGCCCGGAGGGCGCGGATCCGGGTGGGCGGGAGGCCGGCCCGGATCCGCGGACCGGGGCCACCGGCGGACGCCGGCGGCGGGGGACCTCAGTGGCGCTGGGCGCCGATCGTGGCCTCGCTGGTGAGGTCCGCGAGCATGCCGCGCACCTCGGACTCCCGGAAGCGGCGGTGGCCACCAGGGGTCCGGATCGAGCCGATCCGGCCGGCCGAGGCCCAACGGGTCACGGTCTTGGGATCGACACGGAACAGGGCGGCCACCTCACCCGGGGTGAGGAGTCGCTCGTTCGAGTTCTGGGTCGGAGCAGACATCCGAAGCCTCCGCATCGTCGATTACCGGGCCATCGTGACACCGGGGACCCCGGGTACTCGAACGGTTGGGCGGAGGTAAAGGGCTCTTAAAGGGCAAAACGGGCAGAGGGGTCCAACCCGGTCAGCTTCGCGGAGGCCACCTGAGAAGGGCCTGAGCGCCGGGTGTGGAGGGCCTGAGCTGCGGTTCCGCGCCCGGCGGGATCCCTGCGCCGCCTCCCACCGTGCCACCGGGGACGTGACGCGAGCGTGTGGAGAGGCCTCCGCTGCGGCCCGTCGGTCGGGCCGGAGCGGCGAACGGTCAAGCCGGGCACGGTCGTACCCTCGACGTCATGGCGACAGGCCCCGACACCGACACGCAGTTCCCGGCCGGGCCGGGCTCCCGCAAGGCTCCCGGCCTGGCGGCCACGGTCGCCCTCTACACGGTCGCGCGACTCGGGCTGGTCGCGGTCATCGCGGCCCTGCTCTCGCTCGCGGGCGTGCCGCTGCTGCTGGCCATCCTGCTGGCGCTCGTGGTGGCCCTGCCGCTGTCGCTGGTCGTGTTCCGCGGGCTGCGGGCCCGGCTGGACCTCGCGCTGGCCGAGTCCGGGCGGCGGCGCGGTGCCCAGCGGGACGCACTGCGGGCGCGCCTGCGGGGCGACGAGTCCACGCCCGAGGGGGGCGACGGCCCGGACACTCCCGCGGCGCGCGCCGACGCGGACGAGAAGCCGTCAGACCAGCAGGCCGAGGGCGAAACCGATCCCGGTCCCCGCTGACCAGGCCAGCAGCAGCAGGCCGGTGTCGCGCAGCACGCGGATGAGCTTGCGGCCCTCGGCGCCGGCCATGACGCGGCGGACCGGGCCGATCGCGAGCGGCAGCGCGAGCAGGGCGAGCAGCACCGGCCAGCTGCGGACCGCCATGCCGAGCGTGAGCAGGAACGGCAGCAGCACGAGCGCCGCGTAGAACCGGCGGGTCTCGCGGTCGCCGAGGACCACGGCCAGGGTGCGCTTGCCCACCACCTCGTCGCCCGCGATGTCCCGCAGGTTGTTCGCGACGAGCACGGCGCAGGTCAGCAGCCCGACGCCGACGGCCCCCACGATCGCGAGGGCTCCGGGCGTCCCGCTCTGCGTGACGACCGTGCCGAGCACGCCCACGAGCCCGAAGAAGACGAAGACGGCGACCTCGCCCAGGCCCGCGTAGCCGTAGGGCTTCCGGCCGCCGGTGTAGAACCAGGCGCCGGCGATGCACACCGCCCCGACGGCGATCATCCACCAGGTGCGGCTCAGCGAGACCAGCGTCAGCCCGGCCAGGGCGGCGATCGAGAAGCACACGAGCGCGGCGTTGCGCACCGCGACCGGGCTGGCCAGCTTCGAGCCGACGAGCCGCAGCGGCCCGACGCGCTCGTCGTCCGTGCCGCGGATGCCGTCCGAGTAGTCGTTGGCGAAGTTCACCCCGATCACCAGGGCGACCGAGACGACCAGCGCGAGGACCGCGCGGCCGATCTCGACGGTGCCGGAGCCGATGGCGGCCCCGGTGCCCACCAGGACGGGGGAGACGGCGGTCGGGAGGGTCCGCGGCCGAGCACCCTCGACCCACTGCGCCAGCGTGGCCACGCGACGAATTTAGGCCGTGTCTCTCAACCTGGCGCCGCCGGGCCCGGTGATCCACGTTGTTCCCGGCAAGGCAGCCGGGCCGCCCTCATACCGGGCGTATTCGGGTGGCCCGGCAACGCCGGCGGGGACGGCGTGGGCGCCGGGAGCGGTGGTGGCGGGTTGGGAGACACGGCCTAGCCGCCGGGGGTCGAGGCCGGGCGGGGCGCCTCGGCGGCCGTGGCCGAGCCGGTGGTGGGCACGGGCGGCGCTGTGGTGGCGGTGGAGGGGCCGGTGGGGACGGCGCGGGGGTCCCCGTCGACGGTCGAAGCGCCGGCCCGCACCGCCGCGGACCCACCTACCTCGGCGCTCGCCGCGTCCTGCGCCGCCGGAGCCGGCGTCCGGCCCGTGCTCGCCGCACCCGCCGCACCCGCGGCACTGTCGCCTGCGCCTGCGCCTGCGCCCGCGGCGCCCGCCCCCGCATCGGCGGCGCCCGCCCCTGCGTCGGCCGCACCCGCGCCTGCACCGACGGCACCTGCGCCTGCGTTCGCGGCGCCGGCACCTGCGGTTGCGGCACCCGATCCCGCGCCGGCAGCACCGGCGGCAGGGGCGGGATCCCCGGCGTCCGCCGGGTCCGCGTCCTCGCACACCGGCACGTCCCTCACCCCCGGCAGCACGGAGGCGCTGAGGAACTGCCCGTCGCCGATCCGCAGCCAGGCGTCCGACCCGGTGCCCGTGGCGCACTGCACCGGCACGTCGGCGGTGTCCGCGGCCACGCCGACCACCTCCGCGTCGTCCGAGGGCGCGGACCGGACCTGCGCGGTCCCGTCCTCGGAGGCCGACTCGACCTTCGACAGCCGCACCGACCCCGTCCACAGGTAGTCGACCTGGACCTGCGAGTTGTCCCTGAGCCCGAGGGCGTCCCAGAAGACCCCGTCGGCGAGGTCGATGCCGGCCGGGTTCACGAGCTTGCGGCCGAACTGGTCGTTGCCGCCGTTGTAGCCGTCGCGGAAGGCCGCCTGCGCCTGCGGCACGCCCCGGGGCAGGTCCTTCCACTCCTGGCGCTCGCCGGAGGGGTTCCAGTAGTCGTCCCGCGTGTTCCACGGCCCGACGTCCCACACCGGCGCGAACGCGCACCGCCCGTTGGGCGCGCACACCCGGACCGAGTAGTCGCTGGTGTCCCGCGGCGAGAGGGCGCGCCGCGAGGGCAGCGCGACGAAGTGGTCCCGCTCGGTGATCACGTGGCCGTTCGAGGTGGTCCCGCCGACGAGCCCCTCACGGGTGGCGAAGACGTTGGCGCTGAACGGGGCGCCCTCCGTCAGGTCCTGCCCGCCCTCGGTCGCCGGGGCGGGGGCCGCCGTCAGCGTCACCCCGCGCACGGTGGGCGCGGCGCCCTCCGGAGTGCCGGTGAGCACGAGCCGGCCCTGCACCTCCGACGTCGAGCCCGGGAGCGTGACGCTCCCGGAGTCCGCGCCCGAGGCCGTCGCCGGGATCCACTCGGTCCAGCCGCCCGACGGGGTACGCCCACGGACGTCGACCGACGCCGTGGTGCCGGGCGGCAGGTCGCCGTCGACGACCGAGTCGACCCGCGAGGTCGGCCGGTCGAGCTCCTGCGGGCCGAGCGTGAGCAGCCCGGTCGGGACCGCGCCGGCCGGAGCGGCGTCCTCGGCCATCCCGCCCTGCTCGACGGGGGCGGAGAAGGCCGTCGCCGGGTCGAGCCGCACGCCGTCGCCGCCGTCGGTGACCCCCGCGGCCTCGCCGGACGCCAGGTCCGCCGACCAGGTCGTGGACGAGCCGCCCCCGCTCGCGCCCGCCGGTGCGACCCCGCCGGCGGCGAGTGCCGTCGCCGCGGCCACCACCAGGCCCGCGCGCCACCTCATTCGCATCCGTGCTCCCCGTCCCCCGTGTGGTGCTTGTGACGGCAGGTGAAGATGTGCCGCATGGGAAGGCAGGCAATCGGATGAATGCGTAGTCGTCAATCAACGGAGAGTGAGCGCCACCATCGGTGTCACCATCCGTCACCACTTCGGGCGGTCTCCCACCGCTTCGGGTGACGAGAGCAGGGCGGTGATCGCGGCCCGGTCGGGTTTGCCCACGCCCCGAAGCGGGAGCTCGGGCAGCAGCCGCACCCGACGGGGGACGGCGGCCCGCCCCTCCGCCTCCCTGACGGCCGCGCGCAGCGCCTCGACGTCCGGTCCGGCCCCTGTCGGGACGACCGCGGCCGCTACCGCTTGCCCCCATTCGGGGTCCGGCACGCCCACCACGCACACCGCGCCGACGCCGGGCTGGGCCGCGAGCACCCGCTCCACCGCGGCGGGTGCGATCTTCTCCCCGCCGGTCACGATGACGTCGTCGGCGCGGCCGAGGACGGTGAGCCGGTCGCCGACCCACGTGCCGAGGTCGCCGGTCACGAACATGCCGTCGACGAAGGACGCCGCGGTGAGCCCCGGGTTGCCGAGGTACCCCTCGGCGATCATCGGCCCGCCGAGCGAGAGCCGGCCGTCGTCGGCGAGCCCGACCCGCACGCCGTCGAGCGGCACGCCGTCGTAGATGCAGCCGCCGCACATCTCGCTCATCCCGTAGGTGGTGACGACCCGGATGCCGATCTCCTCGGCCCGCGCGCGCAGGGCCGGGGCGAGCGCGGCCCCGCCGATGAGGACGGCGTCGTAGCCCGCGAGGGCGTACATCCCGGCGCCGCCCTCGTCGAGGACCCGGCCGAGCTGGGTGGGCACGAGGCTGGTGTAGCGGCGGGTGCCGTGCGGCAGTCGGCCGGTGGCGCGGGCGAACCCGGCGGGCCGGAAGCCCTCGCGCAGGTCCTGGACCACGGGCGGGGCGCCGGCGAGCAGGGCACGCAGCACCACCTGCACCCCGGCGACGTGCTCGGCGGGCAGCGCCAGGACCCAGCGGGCGGGGCCGCCGAGCCGGGCCTCGGTGGCCCGGGCCGACGCCGTCAGCGCCGCCGAGCTGAGCATCACGTGCTTGGGCGCGCCCGTGGACCCCGAGGTGGAGATGACGACCGCGACCTCCTCGGGCACCTCGGGCGCCGGCGCGGTGGCCGCGCCTGGCACCACGGCCGGGCCGGTGCCGTCGAGCGCGGCGTCCAGGGCGCGGACGAGGGCGTCGAGCGACTCCGGGGAGCCGTCGAGCGGGAGTGCGTGCAGGGGCCGCATGATCCCCAGGATCCCACCGACACACCCCCGGGGGGTACCTGGGCCCCCGACCCTCGTGAGTGGCGATAGTCGCTATGGCGACTATCGCCACTCACGGGACGCTCCTATGGAGCGTCAAGCCGTGAGCGGCGGGTTTTCGAGCTGTCGGTAGAGCTGTCTGGTGATGTAGCGCTTGAGGCAGCGTTTGATC